>CAZKXD010000001.1:0-1974 GCA_964556765.1 uncultured Candidatus Saccharibacteria bacterium
TTTCAAGCGTGTAACGAAAAACTCTTGGGTCCGGCTTGTGATGCGGCGTGTCGGATTTTGTTGACACGACCGCAAAACAGCGCGCAAGGTCTATCTGGTCCAGCAAAACAGTCACGTGTTCCCGATTGCGCGACGTGAGGAGCGTCGCCGCGATATTATTTTTGCGAAGCCAACTCAAAACTTCTCTTGTTCCCGGAATGAGCGGTAGTTGTTGAGAAAGGTCAAGCCGCTCCCACGCGGGGTAAAATGTCTCTCTCGCGAATGTTTCGCCCATGTCAAATGTTTCAACGAGAAGTTCAACACCCGGCTTTCCCCACAACGCGGTCAGTTTTTTATGGTGCTCGCGAGTATAGGGGATCTCATATACTGCGCACAATGTACGTATTCTTCGGAGCCCTTCTCGGAATGAATCAATAATCGGACCATCAAAATCAAATATGACCGCTCGTACGCGCATTCTAAATCCGTCTATTGAAATGTGTTCTTTCGCGAGTATATCATGCGTATCTCTAAAATCAAAAACCGCGTATGTATGCGGGAAGCACGAGGAACGTTTTGCACTTGTCGAGTGGTATATGCGTGCGATACAATGAGGGTATATGGAGCTTTCTCCGGAAGACCAAAAGAAGATACGCGCGCGGGCGCTTGAATTTCTTAAAGACCACCGAACGATGGTGGTTTCAAGCATTTCCGATTCCGGCAACCTTCACGCGGCGACCGTTTATTTTGTTGTTGATGATAATTTTCATCTTTATTTTATGACATTGTCAGGAAGCAGTAAGTGTGAAAATTTGCGCGCGAACGGCAAAGTGGCGTTTGTTGTCGGGACGGGGCCGGAGGTGATAACCATTCAAGGAGGGGGAATTGCGGAATATATGGAGGAAAAACGGGGAAAGGTGTTTTATGAACTGATAAAACGCGCCGCGCTTACAACCCCGTGGCAATGGCCGATATTGTTTTTGGCAAAACACGGTTTTTGCACATTCCACATTATACCAACATGGATGGTGTGGTTGAATTTACACAAAGAAAAATATCCCGATATCGCGCGGGAAGAATTTTATCAGATTGTTTGACTACCGATTTAATCAACGCGCAGTCTTATACCCAACATGGAATATGAATCAATAAAAAAGAAAGATGGGTGGGGCGAAGTTATTCGTGTCGGGGTTTTTATTTTTTTGTTCTCCGCGGCGTGGTTATATCTTCGTCGCTTTGGGGCGCCTCTTGAGGAAGTATATGTAAAACTTCTTTTTGCGTCGCTTCCGGTCACGGGGGTGTTTCTCATAGGGATGTCTTTTGCGATTGGTCCGCTTGCGCGATTTTTTCCCGCATATTGGGCGCCGCGCCTTCCGCTTCGCAAACAATACGGGTTGGGAGGATTTTTTCTTGTTGCCGCGCATGTGCTTTGGGGAATTGTGCGGCTTTCGCCCGCGTATATTTTTTCCCTATTCGGGAATATACTCGGCACGCAGGATGTGGTTGCCATTTCTATGATACTCGGGTTTATCGGTTTTCTGCTTTTCTTTTTTCCCGCCGCGGCATCTCTTTCATGGATTTCAAAACGGATAACGCCGAATATGTGGCGCATTCTGCAACGAATAGGATATCTGGCGTTTGCACTCGGCATTGCGCACTTTACGCTTCTTAAATGGGAAGGGTGGACCGCTTTTTCATCGTGGCCATACGGATTACCGCCGCTCTCGCTTTTGTTATTTGTGTTTGTCGTGGCGGTATTTGCGGTTCGCGCGTGCGCTCTCTTTTTGCCGAAACGCGGTTTATAATTATAAGAAAAAGAATAATCGTTATATTTTTTAATGAACACAGACACAACACAAAAGAAAATTTTTATTCTGCTTGGACATCCGGACTCGGAGGATACGTTTTCCGCCGCGCTTGCAAAGATGTATGAAGAAGGCGCCCGCGCCGCGGGCAATGAAGTGCGGCGCGTTAATCTTGGCGACATTGCGTTTG
>CAZKXD010000001.1:1984-4745 GCA_964556765.1 uncultured Candidatus Saccharibacteria bacterium
ATTTTGCACAAAGGATACAAAGTCATTCAGGAACTTGAACCCGACCTCGTCGCGATTCAAGAACACATCAAATGGGCGGACCACTTTGTGGTTATATATCCGAATTGGTGGAACACAATGCCCGCGCTTCTCAAGGGGTTTTTTGACCGCGCGTGGCTACCGGGATTTGCGTTTAATTTTGATAAGAAGACGGGTGAGGTAATTCAGCATTTTGCGGGGAAAACCGCGCGGGTTATTATTGTTTCAGGCACGCACTCGCCGCTTATGACGCGGTTGAAATTTGGGGATTTTAAAAATGAAATTCAACAGGGTATTCTGCAATTTTCAGGATTTCAAACGCGCGTAACAACGCTTGGCCCGTGTGAAAAATGCGGCGATACGATAAAAAATAAATGGCTCGCGGATGTGCGCGAGCTCGGCGCGCGGTGTGAATAATATACAATCAGTTAGTATAATAAGAGAATACTATCAATACCATGTTTAATCTTTCAAATAAAGTGGCGCTCGTAACCGGCGCGCGACGCGGGATGGGAAAGTCGCACGCGCATACTCTTGCAAAACAAGGCGCGCGGGTTGTCGTAACCGACATTGACGCGGGAGAATGTGAAGCGGTGGTTCAAGAAATAAAATCAAACGGCGGGGAAGCAGTATGTTTCAAAATGGATGTATCGGACGCGAAAGAAATTAATTCGGTATTTGATAAAACGATATCGGCGTTCGGACGGTTGGATATTTTAGTGAATAATGCCGGCGTTTTTATTCCGAAATTGGCGCTTGATATGACCGAAGAAGATTGGAATAAAACAATCAATATAAATCTTAAGGGGCAATTTCTTTGCGCGCAGCGAGCCGCAAAAGAAATGGCAAAAAATAAATGGGGAAGAATTATTAACATAGCATCCATTGCGTCGGGACAGGTTGGAATCGGTATTGAATGGGGGGCGCACTATACCGCTTCAAAAGGGGGCATTATCGGTATGACTGAAACGTTGGCGATAGAATGGGCGCCGCTTGGAATTACGGTGAATGTGGTTGCTCCGGGAGCAATTGATACGCCGATGCTCAAAGACGCGGACACGGGTGATGATGAAATGCAGGAGTGGGTGAAAAAAATCCCGCTTAAAAGAATCGGCAGGTCGGAGGAGGTATCTGCCGCGGTTGCATTTCTCGCGTCGGAAGAGGCGAGTTACATAACCGGCGCAACGCTCCACGTAGACGGCGGATGGCTTGCGGCTTGATGTAGTGCGGCAATGTGGCAATTACACACACGGCGTATATAATATAAGAATATGAATATGACAAACACCGACAGAGGCATTCGTGTCGCGACACTCTTTCTCCGTCTTTCAATGGCGTGGTATTTTTTCTATGCAGGAGTTTCCAAATTATCGGATCCCGCGTGGAGCGCGGCAGGATATCTAAGCCACGCAAAAACATTTCCGGAATTTTATATGTGGCTTTCTTCTCCCGCCAATATTGTCTGGGTTAATTTTTTGAATGAATGGGGGCTTACGCTTGTCGGCATCGCGCTTGCGCTTGGACTATTCACGCGCGCCGCTTCATACGCGGGAATTTTCATACTTGCGTTGTATTATTTTCCCATTCTTTCGTTTCCGTACGCGGGAGACCACTTTTTTATTATTGATAGCCATATTAGAGAAATACTTGTATTCGCGTATCTTATCGCCGCGCGCGCCGGTATGTATTGGGGCGTTGACGGTATGCTCAAAAATTCCCGCTTTGGAGAAAGCGCGTTCTTTCGTTTTATCGCGGGGTAATAAGACGTTTTTTTGTTATGAACTCACGTAATTCCGCGCTTAGAATATGTATTATCGCGCTCTCTCTCGCGGGAATGCTTACTATGGCGTATCTTGTGTATTTGCATTATGCGCCGACCCCCGAGGGAGGTTCATTTTGCAATCTGGGTGAAGCGTTTTCGTGCGATGTGGTGAACAAAAGCGCGTACTCTGAAGTATTGGGAATCCCTGTCGCGGTCTTGGGTGTGTTGTATTTCGGCATTATTGCGTTTCTTGGCGCGTTTCGGTATACCCCCGCGACACTTTCGTTTATCGCGCTTTTTCTTGTCGTGCTTTTGGGGCCGTCGTTATATCTTTCTTTCATAAGCAAGACGGTTTTGAGAAGTATTTGCATACTGTGTGAATTTTCAAAAACACTGATGGCGTTTATTGTCGCACTCATTCTTTTTTCTCAAGGCGTCCGCGCCGTCGGAGTAAAAAAAATAATTTTGGCGCTCGCGCTTGCCGTCGCGCTTACCAGCTTCACATACCTTGTTCATTCGTTTACGATTACCGACCCGCTTATATTGCCGCCGAATCCGCTTTTTTCGTTTTAACGGAGTATTAATTATTATTTATTAGCCATAGTATATTTTTTATGAACAACAATTTGTTTATCGGGATTATTGTCGGGGTGCTTTTGGTGTTTGCGATTGGCGCGTTTTTTGTTGCAAGTAATAAAGACAATACCGTATCGGCGGGCGTATATGACGCGTTTGCGCAATGCGTATATGATTCAGGATTGAGAATGTACGGTTCGGCGACGTGTAAGTTTTGCGCTCAACAGCGGGCGATGTTTGGCGATTCGATTCGGTTTATTCGCGAAATTGAATGCGACCCGCGCAATCCGTTTCCGCAAACCGAATTGTGTATTGCAAAAAAAATTACCGCCACGCCAACGTGGATTCTTGAAGACGCGAACGGAAATGACGTAAAACGATTTGCTCCCGGGGTTCTTCCGCTTG
>CAZKXD010000001.1:4776-6697 GCA_964556765.1 uncultured Candidatus Saccharibacteria bacterium
CGCCGCTACGCCTGTTGATCCCGTTCCCCTTGAAAATACCCCGCAAGAACAATAGATATATATATCTATGGGGGATTCCATTACACTCGGCATTATTATCGGAGCGGCGCTTGCGGACAGTATAAATCCGTGCGTATTCGGCGTTTTAATCTTTCTCCTCCTGTTTCTTTCTCGCGCGTTTAAAAGCAGAATTCGTATGTTGGTCGCGGGGCTTTTTTACAGCGCCGTCGTGTATGCGACATATCTTGCGCTCGGATTTGGCATCCGTTTCGTTCGGAGTTGCGTCGCTTTTTTACTGGGCGGCGGCTATTGTCGCGATTGTTGCCGGATTGCTTGAAATCAAAGATTTCTTTTGGTATGGCAGGTGGGTTTCGCTTCAAATGATTCCCGGCGCAAGCGACCGTCTTAAACTATATACGGAAAAGATTGAAAAGATGTATCGGAACCATCCGATTACCGCCATGGCGCTGGTCGGGGTACTCGGTATTTTTGTCGTGCTTGTGGAGCTTCCGTGCACGGGCGCTCCGTATTTTGCGGTTCTCGCGCTTCTCGCGCAAGGGGAATACGCGGCCGCTGTTCCCTATTTATTGCTCTACAATTTTATTTTTGTTCTTCCGTTGTTGTTTGTTGTCGCTCTCGCATATTTTGGACACAGCGAGCGTATGGAGGCGTTGCGTTTGCGCCACCGTGGCGCTATGCGGCTTGTAATCGGCGTGTTTTTGATTGCGCTTGGCGTGTATATGATATATTCGCTCTACGCGTTTATATAAGGTGTTCGGCTTGACGGATGATGAGACCACAAAATTATGGCGTATGTTTGTGGAAAAATGCATTATATATTTTTGAGTTTACGTACATATAATCTCTTGCTTCAATTTGTCACGATCGTGACAAATTGAGGTTTGACACTTAATAGATAGCGGTGTCTGACGGCGCGGCGTGTAATATATGTAAAATAAAAGCCCCAAAATGTTTGGGGCCTTGCGGAACATATTAGCGGACGCGGTTCTTAATGGGCGTGATTTTTCACCCCGTGCTCACTTGGCGCCGACTGCGACGGCACATCGGATTGATGGTTGAATAAATGTTCAATGTACGCGATAGCGTCCCAAATTTCACCGTCAGTGAGCGCGTCGCTCCACGGCGGCATAGAGGTGTTGGTACGACCATTTTTTATTGCTTCAAAATGGTCAACGCGCGAGCGCATAGGCATATATTTAAGGTCAAGAAAATTTGTCGGTGACGGAGTGAGTCCGTCTGCCGCCTCACCCGCGCCGTTTCCTACCGTTCCATGACACATCGCGCAGTTGTTATCATAGATTTTCTCACCGTTGTGTACAGAAAATTGTTTTTTCGGATATGGATGATTATGTTCAGCCGTATGACCCCCGTGAGCGTCTACGGCGACGGGAAAGGCAAACATGAGCGCGATTATCAAAGGGAATGTTCCTAAAACGCGACGAATCATGGGAGTCTCTCCTTTTTTGTCATGCCGTTTTTTATTTTACGCATTCTCCAATCAGGGTACAAAAGAGAGGGATAAAAGTCAACAAATCGAACTACGTCACATCGAATTCTTGATTTATTCATTGTATGTGGTAATATGGGGTGAGAATTTCGGGTTGAAAAAGGGAAAAAAGGGAGAAACAGGAGATGGACACGGGCGCTGATCTTCGCGTTGAAATTGTTCACGATAAGGGTTCGGGCGCTATGAATGAAGATACTTTTGTCGCGGGCGAGCGTCTTTTTGGCGTTTTTGATGGGGCGACGAGTATGGTTACATTTACAAACGAAGCGGGCGAAACGGGAGCCCGCATCGCGGCGCGCACTGCCGCGAGCACATTTTCGGACGCTCGCGACAGCGAAACTCTTTTCGCCGTCGCGCAGAGAGCGAATCAAAATATCAAACGCGCGATGCGTA
>CAZKXD010000001.1:6707-10108 GCA_964556765.1 uncultured Candidatus Saccharibacteria bacterium
GTGGTCAACGGTGGGCGCGGTGGTGCGTATTTCCAAGCGCGGACGTTCTATGGAATTTTTTCAGATTTGCGATTCCTTGATTCTTCTTATCAAAAACGGCGCTCCGCTACTCCTCACAGAGGGAAGCGAGCACGATATTCCCACGCTTCGTTTATGGAGGACGCTCGCGCGGCAAGGCGTATCAAACATTAAACAACACCCGGCGATGCAGGCAGAGCTTCTTGCAACGCGCCGTCAGGTTAACAAAACGTTCGGTAGTTTGAACGGAGAAAATGAGGCGGAAGTATTTTTTAGGGCGGGGGTTATATCTCTTGACGGCGTTGAGGCGATACTCATTTTTACTGATGGAATGATACTGCCAAAAGAAAACCCCGACGAACCGGATAATTGGAATACGATGAATGGTTTGTGGCGTCATGGTGGATTGTCACGCGTGTTGCGGTATGTAAGAGAGCGTGAGGAAAAAGATCCGAATTGCGTACTGTTTCCTCGAACAAAGCAATATGATGACGCTACGGCAATTGCGATACAATTAAACGCGAGGTAGGCATCTGCCTCGCTTTTCTATTTTTAAATATATATGAACGCGCGTATTATCGCACAACAATTTAATATCGGAAAAATTGTAGGAGTTAAACCGTACGGGTCCGGCCGTATTAATGAAACATATCTTGTGGAAACCGCGGCCGCGGAACGATACGTGCTTCAACGACTGCATCGCATATTTTCTCCCGCGCTTCTTCCTGATATGGAAGCGGTAATTGACCATCTTCGCAAAAAGAAAATTCAAACGCCGCAATTGATAAAAACACGCGCCGGAGAGCGGGGCGTTGTCACCGAAGGCGCATGCTGGCGTATGCAGACATTCATACCGGGAAAGACGCTTGAGTGTAATATATCGCCCGAACAGGCGGAGAGCGCCGCGTCGCTTGTCGGCGCGTTTCACGCCGCTCTCTGTGATTTTGACTACGCGTTTAAACATACGATGCGGGGATTTCACGACACTCCCGCGATTATGAAAAAGCTTGAAATGGTCGCATCGGAAGAGGAACATACGGAAAAGCGCGCAAACCTTGCGCCGCTTATAAAAAAAACAATTAACGGATATGGGAAAATAAGCGCGGGGCGCACGCGTCAGCCGGAACGAGTGGTGCACGGTGATTTAAAAATAAACAATATCCGTTTTGATGTTACGGGACGCGCCGCGGTATCGCTTCTTGATTTTGACACGCTGGGAAGGGGCTCGATTTTCATTGATTTCGGCGATGCCGTACGGAGCTGGTGTAACACGGCGGGTGAGGATGATGCGGAACACATTCAATTCAACCTTGATATTTTTAACGCGATGGTCAGGGGATATTTTCAAACCGCGAAATTTCTTACTGGCGCAGAGCGAGAAGCGATTCCGCGCGGCGCGGAAACCGTTATGCTCGAGCTTTCGGCGAGATTTCTTACCGACGCGTTTGAAGAAAGCTATTTTGCGCTTGACGCGCGCAGATATAAAAATCTTTTTGAGCAGAACAAAGCGCTTGCCGAAGTGCAATTAAAACTCCACGATGATTTTTTGAAAAAGAAATCAGCAATAAAGGACATTGTTCGCGCGCGCTAGTTTTTTGCGAAGCGCTTTGTCTTTTTTTTGAAATATTGCTATACTATCATCAATGAAGTCATTTATTCGCGTCTCCGTTCATATTTCTGTTTTCATACTGATGATATTTATCGGAATATCAGTATTTGGTTTTTGGAATATGGGCCATATGGCATCCGCTTCTCATGATGGCTGTATTGCGTCCACGGTAACGGGTGTCGCGTGTCCCGACGAGGTAAACGCTCTTTCTTTTTTAAGTTTTCATGTAGATGCGTTCCTCAATTTTTTTACCGCACTGGTTAGCACAAGTTTCATCACGCTTCTTCTTTTTGTTATTGCGACAGTCCCGATTTTAATTGCCCGATTGTATCGTCGTTTTTTCATTCAGCCATTCTTGCGTGCGCACGGAGCGCGTTGCGTATATTTTTTAAAACAATTTTCAATACAGCCACTGTACGCGGTGTTATATTGGATGGCATTGCACGAACATAGTCCGTCTTTTTCGTAAGACGCCGCCGCATACGTGCTTGTCGAGCATATTTTGTGGTTGCGTCTTGTATACCCCTACCCTAGGGGTTTTTAATTATTTTAATTATTACGCACATCTATTTATTATGAACACACGCACTATCGTCATATCTATCATTATTGTTTTAGTTGCCGGGTCTTTGTGGATAGTATCGCAAAGGGGAGAGAGTGTACGCGCGCCCGCGCAAACGGCGGCCGTCTTGAGCGCGATTGAGCCGTATTTTGATTTCGGAGACATTGTAATGAGCGATGGGATTGTGTCTCATTTGTTTGAGATAAAAAACGAGGGAGAGGAGTCCGTTATGGTGAAGAAAGCATATACTTCATGTATGTGTACAACCGCGTTTATCAAAGATACGAGCGGGAAGCAGTATGGCGGGTTCGGTATGTCGGGACACGGAGGACCGGCGTCCGCGAACATAGAAATAAAACCCGGTGAGTCAATTACGGTAGACGCGCAATTTAATCCGGCGGCGCACGGGCCTTCCGGAGTCGGTCTTGCTCTGCGGTCGGTATATCTTGAAACGAACTCCACGCAGTCGCCCTCGGTTGAATTGAAATTCCGCGCGATGGTTACCAGATAATCAATGTTTCACTCTGCGTCATTTTAAATTTTGCATTTCTCATTTTTAATATGACCGAGTGAGGTGAAAAAATATGGATATAATTTTTTCCGCGTCTATCGTTGCGTCATTTTTAGCCGGTATGGTTGCCTTGTTCGCGCCATGCTGTATTACCATCTTGCTTCCCGCGTATCTTGCCTCCGCGTTTCGAGAAAAGAAACATATATTAAAAATGACCATTATTTTCTTTTTCGGAATTGCTGTTGTTCTTATTCCCATAGGGCTCGGAGCGGCAAGTCTTGCGCAATTATTCCAAAATTTCCACAAGGAATTATATGTTTTTGGCGGCATCTTTATGCTTGTTCTCGCGGGTTTCGCTATATTGGGAAAAGGAATTCCAATGATTCCCATGGCATCGCGTCTTACGCCGTCCACGGACGCACACCACTCAAAATCGGTATTTGTTCTCGGAATGTTTTCCGGCGCGGCAACTTCTTGTTGCGCGCCGGTGTTGGCGGGCGCGATGACACTCGCCGTTATTTCAGGGGTGTTTTGGAAAGCGCTTATTGTAACATTCGCGTATGTACTCGGTATGACGCTCCCGCTTTTCATAGGCGCGTATTTCTATGACCGGTTTAAAATAGAAAATTCAAAATTCATTATCGGGAAACTCATAGAAATAAAACTGGGTGAAAAAACATTTTTTGTTCATTCAACGAATA
>CAZKXD010000001.1:10215-31540 GCA_964556765.1 uncultured Candidatus Saccharibacteria bacterium
CCGCGCGCGCCGTTCCGGAATTTATATGGGGGATTATCGTGGTCGCGATTTTTTCCTTTTTTGTGTATACGGCGATAACACATTCTCGTGAATAATATATATATGGAATCAAATCAAAAAATAGTAGCGGTTTTATTTGCGGGGGCCATTCTTTTTTTGGGAGCGTTTGGCGGGCAACAGGACAGTTTGCAGAAATCAGAATTTGAAAATCGGGCAACCGCGGTGCTTCCCGCAGAGGGCATATTGTTGCCGATTGTGTGGGGTGATATGGGCAAACAAATGGTCGCGTCGGGCATTATTGACGCAGAGAAGTTTGAATTGCTGTACGCGGAGCGGGGAGGATTAAATCAAAAAGGAAAAAATATGTTGTATGGCGAAGAGAACGGCGCGGTGCGCATAGGCAAAGAAAATGCGGGATTTTTACTCAATCTTTTGTGGGCGTTTGGTCTTGGAAACAAAAATCCCATTTTGGAAGAAGGCCCTATGAATGACCCGCGATATGGAGGAGTTGGAAATTTCGCTTCAACGGGCGGATGGACGCTCGCACGGGGCGGTGTGGTCAACCATTACGGCGCGCACCGATTTGTGGTTTTAACCGACGCGGAGCAAGAAATGGTGGAGCGCGTATCGCAGAATATCTATCGTCCGTGCTGCGGAAACGCGACTCATTTCCCCGACTGCAATCACGGAATGGCAATGCTGGGGCTTTTGGAAATTATGGCCTCGCAAGGTGTCTCTGAAGAAGAAATGTACAAGGCCGCGCTCGCGGTAAATGCATACTGGTTTCCCGACGCATATTTGACCATTGCCGAATATATAAGCGGCAACGGGGTTTCGTGGAATGATGCCGACCCGAAAAAAATCCTTGGCTTTGCGTATTCAAGCGCCGAGGGATATCAACGGATTCTCACTGAAATAGAGCAGTTACAAACTCGCAGAGGACAAAGTTGCGGGGTATAATTGCAATATACACAAAGGTCGAAATTTTTTAGAATTATAATTTTTTAAATTATGGAACTTAATACAAATAAATTTGCATTAGCCGCTACGGTACTTTTTGGCGTCTGGTATATTGTGTGCGCGGCAATTGTCGCGGTGGCGCCCAAAGCGGCGGCAGCGCTTTTTAGCTGGATGACGCACTTGTTAAACGTTGAAGGAGCGGTGAGTTTTCCCGAAGTGATATACGGATTTGTTGAAGTTATCATTTTGGCATACGTGACCGCATACGCGTTTGCGTGGCTGTACAATCGTTTTATAAAAAGCGTATAGCTAAAATATACGCATGCAGTACGCTTGGTTACTATGGAGCAGTATACTTCTCGTTATCTGGGCGGTTGTGTATGTATTGTTGAAAAACAAGGAAAGCAGAAAGGAAATGCTCACGGTGAGCTTATGGACTTCTCTCGCGGGCCTCACGCAACCGTTGTTCGTGCCGGAATACTGGAATCCGCCGTCACTTTTTAACCTAGCCCTAAAAACGGGATTTGATATTGAGAGTTTGCTTTTTGCGTTTGGCATCGGAGGTCTCGCGGTGATTATATACGAGAGCGTTTTCTCTGTTGCTCATACAAAAATCAGCACTGAAGAAAAACATCTTTCTCGCCACGCGCATCATCTGTTTGCGCTTATTTCCGCGCCCGCCGTTTTTGCGTTGTTTCTGATTTTTACCAAATTTAATCCCATTTATTCCGCGTCCATTGCCTTGTTGACCGGCGGATTGTTCACTTGGTATTGTCGTCCCGACCTCAAAAAGAAAATGTTCGTAAGCGCGTTTATTTTTCTGGGTCTTTACGTTGTATATTTTCTTACACTTGTTGTCGCGTATCCCGGATATGTTGCATTGGTGTGGAATCTTTCGGCAATCTCCGGAATTTTAATTCTCGGAATTCCTCTGGAAGAATTGATGTTTGCCGTTAGCTTTGGATTTTTATGGGCAAGCGTTTACGAGCACGTAGCGTGGCGTGCGATAAAAACAAAATGATTAAAAAAACGTTTAACATTAAAGGAATGCACTGCGCTTCGTGCGCCGGCACGATTGAGCGCGTGCTTTTAAAAACGGCCGGCGTGCGTTCGGCTGTCGTTAATTTTGTCTCCGAATCGGCGCGCATAGAATTTGACGAAGGCATTGTATCGGAAGAAGCTCTTGCGCGCGCGGTTCAATCGGTGGGATACCGGCTCTCTGTCACCGCGCCCGCGGAACCTAAAGAAGCAATTGGTGATAATGATACCGAAACAGTCTCGTTAAAAGTATTGGGAATGGATTCTCCGCACTGCGCGATGGTTGTTGAAGGCGCGCTTAAAAAACTCTCCGGCATTAAAAATACCGACATAGATTTTTCAAATCAGCGCGCCAAGATTGTTTTCAATCGGCGTGAGACGAATATTCGTGAAATTTTTAAAGTGATTACCGACGCCGGTTATACGCCGATTGAAGAAGAAGGAGAGGCGGAAGAGATTTTGGATAAAGAAAAAATTGAACGGGAAAAACAAGCAAAGACGCTAAAACGCAAGCTCATTGCGGGTGGCGTTCTGTCGGTGTTGATATTTTTTGGCAGTTTCCCCGAATGGTTCGCGTTTGTCCCGAAATTTCTCAATGTGTACGCGGTTCTTTTTATATTAACGACGCCGGTGCAATTTTGGGTGGGATGGCAATTTTACAGCGGGCTTACGCTTCTCATCAAATATCGCACCGCCGATATGAATACGCTTATTGCGATCGGCACGCTCGCGGCGTATCTATACAGTACCGCGGTTACTTTTTTTCCGGATTTTTTTGCGCACGGAGGCGCTGCGCAAAAAATATATTTTGATACATCGGCAATCATCATCGTTTTGATTTTACTTGGAAAGTATTTTGAAATTTTGATGAAGGGTCGCGCGTCAGAAGCGATTAAAAAACTCATAGGACTTCAGCCCAAAACGGCGAAAATCCTTAAAAACGGAACGGAAGTTGAAATCCCGATTTCTGACGTTGTCGTCGGAGATATGATAATCGTGCGTCCGGGCGAGCGGATACCGGTTGATGGAAAGGTTGTTGAAGGCGAATCGGAGATTGACGAATCAATGGTAACGGGGGAGTCAATGCCCGTTCACAAGGTAGTGGGCGATATGGTTATCGGAAGCACGATAAACAAGTTTGGAACCATCACATTTCAGACAACCAAAATCGGCAAAGACACGGTTCTTTCTCGGATTATCACAATGGTGGAAGAAGCGCAGGGTTCAAAAGCACCCATTCAACGGTTGGCAGATCTCGTTTCCTCTTATTTTGTTCCTACTGTTGGGGTGATAGCCGTTATAACTTTTGCGGTTTGGTACTTTTTTGGCCCTATCCCCGCCTTTAATCTTGCGCTGATTAATTTTGTGGCGGTTCTGATTATTGCGTGCCCGTGCGCTTTGGGACTCGCGACGCCTATGGCAATTATGGTTTCTTCGGGTAATGCCGCGACAAAAGGAATTTTGGTGAAGGATGCGACGTCGCTTGAAATTGCCGGAACGATAAACACGATAATTTTGGATAAAACGGGCACGCTCACGCAAGGAAAGCCACAGTTGACCGACATTGTCGCGTTTAATCACGAAGATCGGATGGAGATTCTCCACATTGCGGCATCGCTGGAGCAGAAATCAGAGCATCCGCTTGCGCAGGCAATTTTACAATATGCCGCGAGTCTGGACCAAAAATCATCACACCCGCTTGATACCGCGATTGCGGAAGAGGCAAAGAAAGAAAAAATTAAATTGCATACGCTTGAAGATTTTAACGCAATCCCCGGCAAAGGACTGCGCGGATTTTTACGGATTGATTCCCAAAAAGTCGAAGTGCACCTTGGTAACAGAGCGTTGATGCAAGAGATTGGTATTTCAATGAGCGCGCACGAGGATGCGATTGCGGCTCTTGAGAATGAAGGAAAAACAGTGATGCTTCTTTCGGTCGGCAAACAAATAAAGGGCGCGCTCGCGGTTGCCGACGTGCTTAAAGAAGAAGCAAAAAAGACGATAGCGGCATTACGAAACAATCACATAGAGGTGTGGATGCTCACGGGAGACAATAAAAGAACGGCAACCGCAATTGCGCGGCAGGTGGGAATAGAACTCGTAATGAGCGAAGTCCTGCCGGATAAAAAGTCTGAAAAAGTGCGGGAATTGCAGGCGCAGGGAAAAATTGTCGCAATGGTCGGCGACGGCATCAACGACGCGCCCGCGTTGACGCAAGCGCATATCGGGATTGCTATGGGCGAAGGAACGGATATCGCGATGGAGTCGGCGAGTATTACATTGATGCGTGGAGATTTGATGCTTATTCCGGAAGTAATCGCACTTTCAAAGCAAACAATGCGGATAATAAAGCAAAACTTATTTTGGGCGTTCTTTTATAATTCCGCGTTTATTCCGGTCGCCGCGGGCGTTTTATATCCGTTTTTTGGCATTTTGCTTAATCCGATTTTTGCCGCCGCCGCGATGGCGTTTTCAAGCATAAGCGTTGTTCTCAATTCTTTGCGGCTGAAAGGATAATCTTTTACATAACGTTATCACAGTAACCGGGTTGCACGGCCCGAATCTTTGTGATAGATTTCCACTAGATAAAATTTTTATCACCCGAGGCGGAAATGAGCCCCGTTACGCTCCCGTCAGAAAAGGAATTGAACGCTGATATTCTTGCGCGAAATCAAATGTTAGAGGCATTGCATACCGGATTGACAAGGTCGGAACAAAGGCTAAAAGATGCGCAAAATTCTGTCCGTAATCAAGAAGAAGCAATTCGGCGGGCTGAACGAGAAATGTATAAACAGCATGATTTGCTTTTGGTGGTACGCGGAGTCGACCCCGATGTGTTGAAAATGCGGGATGCTATTGTTGCCAAGACCGCGCGGGCGGAAAGCAAAAGAATTTCTGTAGGAAGCGCGGAAAAATTGTGTGAGGATGTTGAGGCGCTCAAAGAAGCGATTGTTAAACAGTGCCCCCATACATTTGTACTAAGTTATGATGGAGATCCCGGCTCCCAATCTTATGACTACAGCGATGCGTATCCGGGCATTCGTCGCTGTATTGTGTGCGGGTTTATGGAAATATGTTCTTCGCGCACGGCAGATACGCACTACCAGACATTACGCGAACAACCTTCCGTCCGGATGATTGTGCGAGATTTGCGCTCATATCGCTTTAATGACCATCACGGGATAGGACATTGCGGGGATTTTCGCCGGAGATTTGAATGGGAACCGCTTTCATTTTATCTGGATATGTTTGCGCTCTCGGCGGGAAGTATGAATGCTATATGGCCTGAAGAAAAAAATAACCAAACAGCAAAAGCCCCATAAGGGGCTTTTTCCACACATTTCGTGTACCATTAACAGATATATACTTCATACTATGAATCAAAAAATTTTTTTCTTGATGCTTCTTGCGGTTGCTGTCGGGGCGGTCTTTATTTCCTTTAAAAAAGAAGTAATTGCGCCTGAAATCACGGCACCTTCCGCACACCCGTTGATACGAATTACAAGTCCTTTGCCGGACGAGACGGTACATAGTCCGCTTGTTATACGGGGAGAAGCGCGCGGAAATTGGTTTTTTGAAGCGACATTTCCGATTGTGCTTACCGACTGGGACGGGAAAATTATCGCCGAGCATTACGCTGAAGCGCGCGATGATTGGATGACTGAAGAATTTGTGCCGTTTGAGGCAACGCTTGAATTTATAAATCCAAGCTGGAATGAACAATTCAGCAAACGAGGCGTTCTTATTTTTAAAAAAGACAATCCATCGGGACTTCCCGAATATGATGACGCGTTTGAAGTTCCCATCCGGTTTGAGTAATAGGATGTTGTTTGCATAAAAAAATTCCCGCTTGTGCGGGAATTAAATCTCCGGCGCGTCTCTCCACGCGCGTAATTGTTGTTCATCGTCACCCGAGAGTATCTCATGCGCAAGCCCCATGGAAAGGGCGTTCTCCGCGGATAGAATCGTTCCCTCTGCCGTCATAAGAGCGGCAATGTCTTCCGGTTTTTTCCCGCACGCGTGCGCGATGTTTTTACAGTAATCATCAATATGCGAATAGAGCGTATGAAAAAAGAATGTGGTGTGTGGCGCGACAAACCGCCGCGCTCCGCTGATATAGAGAAAGAGCGCCGCAGAGCCGGTATCGTCAAGCGCTATCGTGTGCAGGGCGTGCGGTCCAAACAATATGCATTCCTCAAAAAAACCATATGTTGACGCGAGGTGTCCACCCGGACTCGTAATGCATATCGTAATGGGCGGAGACGAACCGTGCGTGTGTGCGCGCAGTTGAGCATCAATCTTTTCTCTGATGTGCCACAAACACTCTCCTTCAAGTAATCCTTTTACAAAAATAATCTTATCTCGCGCAAGCATACGATGTTTCCTGTCTTGTGCTGTAGTGCATAGTAATTCATTTAATACCAAAGGTAAAGACGATGAAATTTTTGGACGGTGGATAATTGCTATGTTCATATGCGCGGCGGTGCGATATACTTATTACATTCTATCGTTCTATTATGTTTGCCGAAGATTTCTTTATTTTTATATATAATCCGACCACCGCGACGGTCATTGCCTCTGTCGCGTTGCTTGTTTCTTTGTATGTCTTGCACAGGCAGAACGCGGGAATGGTGAAAAAAACGGCTCGTCGCGGGAAAGGCAAAACCGCTAAAAATTTTTTTCAACAATTTGTTTTACCGCGCGCGATGCCAATCGCGCTAAAAGACGCGGGGATTTTAGCGCTCATTGTTTTGATAGGAATTGCGCTTTTTGCGTTTAACGCGCGAGGGGCGGGATTGGATATTCAAAAGCACATCGGACTTGGAATTCGGTATGTTGCGTATACGGTGTATATGACCTTTGAAGTTTCTCCGGAGGATACTACTGTTGCGGCAGTGGCGGAATCCGCAACCGTTGATGAAGAAGGCGCGCCTGAAGAAATAAATCCCGAAACACTCGTGGAAGAAAAAGCGGAAACCACGGTCATCAAAAAAGAAGATACTCCCCAAAAAGAAATTAAGAAAACAGAAACAAAGATTGCAGAGTCGCCCGTTTTGCCCCCGCCACCTCCGCCGTCTGCCCCGCCTGTTGTTGTGCCGGTCTTAATTCCCGAACCCGTTTCCGAGCCAATCAATCCCGAAACGTCTTCTCCCGCTCCCGACGCGACTGTTTCCGCTTTTTCACACTATGGGGCGGCGCTTGAAGTGGGAGGGCTTATTAGTTTTTCGGTTGTCGTTTCAAATGATGGAAAAACGGATATGGAAGTTCCCTTTAACACACAACTTGTCATTGACGAACAGAATGACGGAACGATTAATTTTTATTTTGCGCGGCTCGCGACACGTCCCCTTGAGGTTGGGGAAAAAGAAACAAAAATATGGAAAAGCGCGTGGGTGGCAAAATTAGGAACGCATCGGGTGCGCGTATGCGCCGATGAAGGAAACGTATTGTTGGAGATGAATGAGAAAAATAATTGCGCGGAGCTGGTGTTTACCGTCAAAGGAAGCGAGGTGAGCGGGGACTTGGTTATTGAAGAGCTTTTGATGCATCCGCCGGAGCCCGCATCGGGATACAATGTTTCTTTTTCGGCGCGCGTGGCAAACAAAGCATCTTCGGCGGCAAAAAGATCCCGTGCGTATATATCGGTTGACGGCATATTACTCGCTAAAATACTCGTTCCAAGTTTGGGCGCGGGAGTGTTTGAAAAAATTGAATCGGGAACAGTATGGAAAGCGACTCCGGGCGCGCATTCATATAAACTGTGCGCGGATGGCGCGGGCGAAGTGTTTGAAACGAATGAAGATAATAATTGTTCCATCGGCACATTTTTCGTTCCGGAAAATTAAAAGTATTGTTTGCGTCCGACAGTGTCGAAAACATCATTCAGTGTGAACGGCAGAATGTCAATATAAAATAGTTCTTATTTTTCAATACATTTTTTTATATAGTACTTATCCACATCTTTTTGTAAATATAATTTGATATATTATTCTCGTTTTTTATAATTAAAAAGTATTCGTTTTGCTCTCGGGTAGAACGGATACACTGGAAAACGTCACCCTCGGGTGGCGTTTTCCACTTTTAGAATGTGCGCGTCGCCGCGTAGCTGTTCATAAGTCAGAAAAAAATTTCAGCATTTCATGTTATGATATATATCATTAATCCATTAATCATAGCTACATACACACTATGGAATTACTTTTTTTGTTGGCGCGTATTCTGTTCGGCGGGTTTTTCATTATAAACGGAATCAATCACGTTTTGAAAAGTGACACGATGGTTCCGTATGCGGCGTCAAAGGGCGTGCCTGCTCCCAAATATGCCGTAATTGCCTCGGGCATACTTATTCTTGCGGGAGGGTTGGGGATTGTGCTCGGCGTATATGTGGAGTGGGCTGTCGCGCTTCTTGTTTTGTTTCTTCTTGTCGTTACCTTTATGATGCATAATTTTTGGACAATTCAGGAACCGCAGGCGCGTATGATGGATATGGTTATGTTTATGAAAAACATCGCGCTTCTCGGCGCCGCGCTTGCGTTTTTGTTTATTCCCACTCCATGGGTGTTTTCTCTTGCGGAATTGTTATAATAAGACGATAAGAGAATATAATAGTACGCGTATGAAAAAGTGGTATAACGACAAACCGGTGCTCGTTGCGCTCATTTCAGGATTTTTTAGCACCCTTATCACGATGCTCAATATATTTTTTCGTTCGTAATACATAAAAAGGTCGATTCTAACAATGTTTATATATAATTGAATAGTAGATTGGAACATCAATATGGATACAAAAAAAACCATCATTGTGCTCATCGTCGTTGGCATTGTTTTTTGGATTTTTTGGATTATGCAACCGACTGATTCAATACCGACTGCGTTAAAAGAAGGGTTGGGGTTGGAGACGACTTCTCTGCCAACGGGCGATGGACAAGTACAGCCGGTTTCTTTGGCGGGACACCCCCAATTTGGTAATTACTTGACGGATGCATCCGGTATGACGCTCTATGTAACCACAAAAACCGACTGCGCGGGCGTATGTCTTACCGTGTGGCCGCCGTATATTGCGCCATCATTGGCCGGAGATATTGTTGCCCCGCTTGGAGTTGCGGAAAACAAAGATGCGGGAGTGCTTCAGTATACATGGAATGGAAAATTCTTGTATTATTACACGGGGGACAGAAAACCCGGAGATATTTCCGGAAAAGGATTTAGTAATGCGTGGTTTTTGGTGCAAGAATAGATATATATATGAAAAAACCGTCCTGCGTTTCGCGGGACGGTTTTTTTGTGCGTTAATCGCACAAAATTTTGATAAGACAGAATGCGCCTCCACCGGATTTAATAAATTCGGAGAGCGGTGTTACGTGAGGCTCATACTCGCACGCGCGTATCGTGGCAAGCAATTCTTTGCTGGCGGTATCCGCGGTAACAATAGCTCCGCGCATTCCTTCTTCAAGACGTTCGCTTGCCATCGGGGTCATCGCTTGTCTGGGGATAACTACCCCGTTGAGCGCGAGATTTGCCGCATCTTCGTACGAAGCGGGGAATAATTGCCCGACCTGTTTGGTTACCTGTTCGCGCAACACGCTAAACGACGGTTCGGTGAACGCGCCCGGATATGTGATAAGAAGCCTGTCGTTCTTGTTACACGCAATCATTGTCGTGTCTAGGTGATATAGCGTTTTTTTGTCCGGCCCTGGTTTTAGCAGAAGAGCAAGCGGTACTACTGTTTTTCCCGTTATTTGGCTGATGAGCGGAAGAGCACCCGCGGAAGTTCGGAAACCATATCCGACAAGAATGATTTCTCCAAACGGAATCGCATCACCCGCTCCTTCAAAAAATATTTCGTCGGGAAGTTCAAACACGCGATATTTGAGTACTTTTTTGAAATAATCCCGATAGTGTTCTTTTTCTCTACGGCGGCGCTCGGGTCTGAAGTTGCTTAAGATAATGGCGGGTTCGCCGTTTTTTGTAATAAATGTCAATCCGCAATTCGCGGCAAATGTCATATCGGGAAGTCCTTGTACAGGTTCTATATATACAAGAGCGATTCCGAAACTCGCGTAGAGCGCGGCGAGTTTCTCCCACTGTTCCATGGCGAGTTTTTTGTCAGGTTTGTCGAGGGGGTTCATATGCATATTGCCATGCCTGTCTTGTTTCAGTACATCAATATGTGTTGGAGGACACATTAGAAAACGCATTGAAGTATCCTTTCGCGAACTCTCGTCTGTTGCAGATTATATTCTGTTTTTCTTGAAATTCAAGCATAAAAAAATCCACCTTTGACGGGTGGATTTATATCTGATTTTCCGCCAGACTTAATAGCGTTTTTTCAATCGTGTTTACTATCTCCGGAATTGCCTCTTCGGGAATTGTCAGATAGGGAGAAATACGGATTGTGCGGTTATTTTTTCCCGTTTCTTTCGCCCACACGCCAATATCAATTTCCGATTCCGGCGTATCAAGAAGCGCTTGGGAAACTTTTTCTCCTTCAAACGGCGTTTCAATAGCCACAAAAAGTCCCTTGCCGCGAACAGCCGTAATTAATGATGGATGTTTTTTCTGCAACTCTTTCAATCCGTCAAGTAAGAGAATTCCTTTTCGCTCCGACTGCGCGGATAGCTCATAGTCGCTTAATGCTTTGATTGCCGCCATAAGCGCTACGCACTGGAATGGAGCCCCGCTCCATGTGGCCCCCTCGCTTCCCTGTTCAATGGTCTCCATAATGTCTCGTCTGCCGGCGAGAGCCGATACGGGCATAATTCCGGCACCCAATGCTTTTCCCAAGCAGAGCATATCGGGGATAACGCCATATCGTTCATATACGAAATCGGTTCCCGTCCTGCCGAATCCTGTCTGAATTTCATCAAGCATCAGCGGGACATCATATTTTTTGCAGGAATCAGATACCCGTTTCAGATAATCTTCGGGCGGAATGATAACACCCGCTTCACCCTGTATCGGTTCAAGAAGAACGAAAGCAACGCGCGTTTGGTGCTCGGAAAGTATCTGTTCTATCGCGTCGGCGTCCCCGAACGGCACATGCAGAACAGAAACCGCGTCAGACCAAAGATAAAATCCTTCTTGAGCCAATAGGCTTGTTGAAACGAACCGTGAGCCGCGCGTGCGTCCGTGGAAATTGCTTGTCGGGGTGATAATAATCGGCTTATGACCCGGGTCGCCCCCATGCTTTTTGAAAAAGAATTTCAAAAGAGTGTTCATTCCCGTTTCTACAATCTCGGTCCCACCCGATTTCATTATAAACATTCCGTCAATGCCGGTGAGTGTCTTGAGCGCGGTGAGCGCGGGCGCAAGAAATCGGTGGTCAAACGCTCTCGGAACGGCGGGTGTCTCAATTGTTGCCCACTGGAAATCCATTCCGCACCATTCAACAATATCTTCAAACACAGGTCCATTTCCAAAATTGCACGCGGAATACATTGCTTGGCAATCCCATACGTCTCTTGTCTGTTCCCTGCCATTCGGCAATGTTTTTTGTATGCGCAATCTGCCGTCGTTCCCGTGTTCCACGACCATCCAATTTCTTATTTGATGATAGTTGTGCGGGGAAAGCATATGTATGATCTGTTTGTGCTCCGCCGCGGATAGCCGTGAAAAATTAACTTTATTTACTACGGGGTGAAAAGGAAGTCCGCTGATTTCAACACGCATGAGGGGTCTCCCTCTTTTTGCTTCTACCCACAAATTAGCAGATTGTGTATTTTTTTCAACCTATGCGCACAAAAAGATGTATACATATATACTATATGCAAAAAAATCTACCCGCGCGGGTAGATATGTTTTCTGTTGTATAGTTAGATGATTTCGGATCTGATACGCGCATCTCCCATTTTTTGCGCGACAGAAGAAGGGGGGGTATGTGTACCGTCGCTTTCGGTAAGAATTTTTGTTACGGTTTCACCGATGCGGCAAACGCTCTCTGCAACATGCTCCACGTCAAACGGGCGATTTTCGCGATGCGCCGTCCATTCTTCCGCAACGGCAATCAGCCCTCCGGCGTTTGCAACATAATCGGGGACATACGCGATGTTTCTTGCGTGAATCCGATGAGAATCAATAATCTCGTTTTCCAGTTGATTGTTTGCCGCGCCAACAATGAGAGCGCACGAAAGAACGGGGATGGTGCGTGCGTTCAAAATGCCGCCGAATGCGCAAGGACAGAATACTTCTATGCGCGGGTCGCTATAGATATCATTTTGATTTTCAAGAATGACAAGGCGTTCAAACCACGGCGCGAGCACCTCGCTGGCGTGGAGCAATCGCGCTTCGTTTGTTTCTGTTCCAATGACTGAGGCGCCAATGCCAAGAAGAGTAACCGCGAGATAAAGTCCGACGTGGCCACCGATTCCTTGTATTCCGAAGCAGAGATCAGATATTTCACCCCCTTCATACACAAACGGAAGCGCCGCCTTAATGCTCTCATATACGCCAACGGCGGTATATTTAGAGGGGTCGCCACTTCCTCCTTTTGATTTTTCAAGACCGACTACAAATTGGTGCGCGGTGCGTGGGTCGCCGCTCTTTTTTGCGAGAGATGTAATTTCGTCGGCGATTATTTCCATATCGGCAACGTTCGTTCCGCTGTCCTCCGCGGTGATATAGTTGCCACCAAGCTGATATAGTCCTCTCGCGAACGCGCGCAGTAGGCCCTCCGTTTTTTGCGTATCGGGATTTCCGACAATAACCGCTTTTCCTCCGCCGAGCGGAAGGTCCGCAAGCGCGGCTTTATAGGTCATTCCGCGCGAAAGACGAAGCGCGTCAGATAGCGGTTCGCATTCAGACATTCGTAATCCGCCCAACGCGGGGCCGCGGCGCGTGCTGTGAATGGCGATAATTGCATTAAGCCCCGTCTTTTTGTCGCTTACAAAAAATACCCCCTCGTGCCCTTTGAATTCAGGATGACGGAATATATCCATCGGTAGCACACCATTTTTGTTAATCTACTGTAAAGATACGCCGCGCGTTTTTTGTTGTCAATAATAGTGATGTTTTAGTCTTTGTTGTTGCCAAGGTCATGATACATTACGATAGACACAATTCATTTATTCACCCCATTGTTTTTGCTAGTGAAGCTAATGAAGCTAGCGAAGCTAATGAAGCTATTGTGATATTACGTATCGGTTGACGGGGAGTCATTTTTTTGTTTTTCTATAGAGAGAACGAAAACGCGGGATTGCGCGATGTTCAATTCAGAAGAATTAAGAAAGCTTCCGAATCTGATTACATTGAGCCGTATCGTGGTTACGATTGGCGTTGGGATATTGCTGTATATCGCCGGAGAAAGAACGACGTCATTAAGCGCGCAAAATGTTTTATATATATTGGCGTTTATATTGTGCGCGTATGCGGCGATTTCCGATTATCTTGACGGATATTTTGCGCGCAAAAGAGGAGAGTGCACTAAGACGGGCGAGATGCTTGACCCCATTGCGGACAAAATTTTTGCGATATGGGTTTTTTTCTTTCTCGGTGTGCCATTCTGGCTTATTTTGGTTATGGTGACAAGGGATGTGCTCGTGGGGTCGTTTTTTAAGGCATCCGGCTTGAAGACGAGTCTGCTTGCAAAATGGAAGACCGCCATTTTATATCTGCTGGCGCTCATTACCATTTCGGTAAAAATTATCAGCCCCGAAATCAATTTGTGGGCATTTAACGGCGAAACATGGTGGCACACATTTACATTCAGCCATTTGGTTCTTGCTCTTACGATTATAACCGGCATTCATTACACATGGCGTGCCACATACTCTAAAAATGCTTCCTGAATACGAGGAGGCATTTTCTTTTTATATTTTTCCACGCATAATCGCTTTCTCTCCCGAGCGTTTCCCGTTATACTATATATATGTATGACCTTATTATAATCGGGTCCGGCGCGGCCGGACTTTCGGCGAGTATTTATGCAGGACGATACAGAATGAAGACCCTTCTCATAGAGGGAGAATTTGGCGGAGAAACCGCGAAAGCGGGGGAAATAGCAAACTATCCGGGCGTTATGCCGATTGACGGATACGAACTTATGAAGACGATGAAAGAGCAAGGGAAAGCGGTCGGCGTTGAATTTAAAAGCGGGTTTGCGGATTCTATTTTACAAAAGGACGGATGTTTTACGATACAGGTTGGCGCGGAAACGTTTCAATCCAAAGCGGTAGTGTTTGCGGGCGGCGCGGAACATCGGCGTCTCGGACTTCCGAATGAAGATGCGCTGACAGGCAGGGGCGTGCATTATTGCATGACCTGTGACGGACCGGTATATACCGGAAAAACGATTGCGATGGTTGGCGGGGGCGATTCCTCCGTCAAGTCGCTTAATCTTGGCGCCGAGTATTTCAAAAAAGCATATTTAATCACGATGGAAAAAGAAATACACGCGGAACCGATAAATTACGAACACTTAAAACAAAAAGGAGACGCGATAGAAATTATAACCGAGACGCAAGTAAAAGAAATCAAAGGAGATAAAAAACTTGAGAAAATCATATTGACGAAACCGTTTAACGGCAGTGAGGAGCTTGTTGTTGACGGATTGTTTGTTGAAATTGGTTTTGAACCGAATGTAACGCTTGCGCAAACGCTCGGTGTTTTACTTGACGAGCGGGGATACATAAAAACCGATAACACAATGAAAACAAACGTGAAAGGATTTTTTGTCGCGGGCGACACGGTGAATCATTTTGGCAGATTTAAGCAAGATATTACCGCCGCCGCGATGGGAACGGTTGCCGCCACGTCGGCATATGAATACATAAAAGCGCACGGTAATGTGTGTGAACTGCACCACATTCCCATATAATCGCCGTATAATCGGCATTCTTGTTATCAAGACAATTAAGATCACGTTGGCCGGCACAGCTTGACAGATATGCTGTAATTTATTAAAGTATACGGTAGCGACCCGTAATTAGCCGTGGGTTAGGGGTTGGTATCTATAAAAAAGAACACGGCACCGAGGTTGGGGGCTTGCTGTCTTTTGGCAACGCACCCCACCTCGGTATATTTTTATAAGACACAATGAATACATTTAAACTACATTCTTCATATAAGCCGGCGGGAGACCAGCCCTCGGCAATTAAAAAACTTGTGGCGGGAATTAATCGCGGCGAAAAGCACCAAACACTTCTGGGGGTAACCGGCTCCGGAAAAACATTTACGGTTGCAAACATAATAGAGAAAATCCAAAAACCGACATTGGTTATCGCGCACAACAAAACACTCGCGGCACAGCTTGCGCAGGAGTATCGTGATTTTTTTCCCAAAAACGCGGTGCATTATTTTGTTTCTTATTATGACTATTACCAGCCGGAAGCATATATGCCGATTACCGACACATATATTGAAAAAGAAGCGATGATAAACGAAGAGATAGACCGTCTGCGGCACGCGGCGACACAGTCGCTCATAGCAAGGGACGATGTAATAATTGTCGCTTCTGTTTCCGCGATATACGGTCTCGGCAGTCCGGATGAATATAAAAAAGTCCAGATTCGGATTTCCAAAGGGGCGCCGATGGCTCGCGCCGATTTGATACGGCAACTTATTTCAATTCATTTTGAGCGCACAAATGCCGACCTTACACCGGGCACGTTTCGCGCGATTGGAAATTCTCTTGAAATAATGCCGGTACATGAGCGCGTAATATATAAAATTGATATTACGGCAAATCGGGTATCCGGCATATTAAAAATTGATGCGATATCAAG
Source organism: uncultured Candidatus Saccharibacteria bacterium (assembly GCA_964556765.1). Lineage (GTDB taxonomy): Bacteria > Patescibacteriota > Minisyncoccia > Phycocordibacterales > UBA2135 > JACPBB01. Next base: position 25,932 of record CAZKXD010000001.1, read on the forward strand.
ACGGATTCTTGAAGAAGCCGCTCTTTTGTATCTATATCCGGCAAAACACTTTATAACTCCGGAACACGCGCGCAAGCGGGCAATACAAAACATACGCGCTGAATTAAAAAAACAACTCGCGCATTTTTCCAAGGAAGGAAAATTACTTGAAGAAGAACGGCTCAAACGGCGTACCAATTACGACCTCGCGCTTATGCGAGAAGTCGGCTATTGCAATGGAATTGAAAATTACTCGCGCCATTTTGATGGACGGGCCGAGGGTGAGCCGCCACATACTTTGCTTGATTATTTCAAGCAAGGTCGGGGGCTAATGCAGGCGAGACGAGAAACAACGCAAAATAATCGTGAGTTTCTCACGATTATAGATGAATCACACGTTACCGTGCCGCAGATTGCGGGGATGTACGCGGGGGATCGCTCGCGTAAAAATACGCTTGTTGAACACGGATTTCGTCTTCCGTCCGCTGTTGACAATCGCCCCCTTACCTTCAAAGAGTTTGAAGAAAAAATCGGGCAAACCGTATACACATCCGCAACGCCGGGAGAATATGAATATGAAAAATCCGGTCAAAACATTGTTGAGCAAATTATCAGGCCGACCGGACTTATTGACCCCGAAATTGTGGTACGACCCATTATTGAGAAGAACGAATATCGCGGTCAGGTGAGTGATTTTATAACCGAGACGGAAAAAACGGTTAAAAACGGCGGGCGTGTAATGGTTACAACTCTTACTAAAAAAATGGCGGAGGATTTAAGCGAGTATCTGAAAAACAAGGGTGTGAAGGCGGAATATGTGCATAGCGACATAAAGACAATGGAGCGCATTACGATTTTGACCGATTTTCGGAAAGGAAAATTTGATTGCCTTGTAGGGGTGAATCTTTTGCGCGAGGGGCTTGATTTGCCCGAAGTGGAGCTCGTCGCGATTTTAGATGCTGACAAAGAAGGATTTTTGCGTTCCGAAACAAGTCTTATCCAGACCATTGGGCGAGCCGCCAGAAACATCGCGGGTCGCGTTCTGTTGTATGCCGACATTGAAACGGGCTCTATGAAGCGTGCGATTGATGAAACGAATCGACGAAGAAAACTGCAGATTGCGTATAACAAGAAACACGGCATTACTCCCAAAACAATTATAAAAAATATTAAAGACATTACGGAGGAACTTCGCACCGAACACGGAAGGGCGGTTAATCAATTGCTCGCGATTGACGCGGTATTGTATGCAAAAAATCCGCAGAAAATTATCAAAGAAAAAGAGAAGCAAATGAGCGACGCGGTAAAGATTTTAGATTTTGAAACGGCGGCGATATTAAGAGATGAAATCACGGCGTTAAAAAATAGATTGCCAAAGAAAATATAATGTTCAGCCGCCACGTTTTTACGCCTACTTGACGGCATATTATAATTATGGTAATCAGAGTATGGGTCTTTGAAATCATTGACGGCGGCGGTGTGCGCGGTTTTTTCAAAGTGCGCATACTGCCGCCGTTGACCGGTGGCCGGTGAGGAAATTGTTTCTCTCCGCTCTCCATGGATGGAGGGGAAGATGGCGAAAAAAGTCGGTGAAGGAATAAAAGAATTGACGAACCTTGCCGTGGCGACTGCGGTGTTGGAGGCAGTATTTCCCGACATGGTTCTACATAGTCGCGACCGTATACAGACCGCTCCGGAAGATTTTGAAATAACGGTATCTCTTCGCGACGAAAGCGACACAAAACGGAAAAGTGCGCGTGTGTTAATTAAGTGGCCAGAGGGACAGGAGGGGCACGGCGTTGCTGAAGTTGTTTCTGAACAAATTGTACCCGAAGTCTCGGGATCAGTGTTTCAACGGAAATTTGTTTGCTGGAAAAACAAAAATGGCAAAGTGGAAATCACGGAATGGTCAGAACCGTCGGATAGTCTTGTGTCTGTGGTTAATAATTGGCAGAAATACGGAGTACGGATGCCGCACAACAACACAAAGTGGTTTCGTGAGGCATCCAGTTTTTACCACACCATATTAGTAACGCCCGCGCTATTTATTCTGCTAGGATTTATTCTTGAGACAACCTTTGAACTTGGGGCGCGTGGCGTGATTTCAATTGGTAGCTTGTTTGTTTTTTGTTTTACATGGGGATATTTTTTGAAATCATTGCGTGACACAGAAGAAGAAAAAATTTGTACGTCTTTTTGGAACGCCGAAGAAAAAAGAATGAAAGAACTCACAGCAAAGGTAGCAAAAAGGGCGGTTAATACGGGAGAATCCCAATAAATTATTGACGAGATGTAATATATGCCCGCGACTTGTTCGCGGGTTTTTTCATTACTTTTTTTAGTTACTTACTTTATTCACCATGGTGAATAAAGTAAGTAATGGAAAATATCACGCGTCTCGTAGATTTTTCAATTAAAAAAAGGACCCCGTTGGGTCCTTTGTCGCACGATACATAAAATACGCGTTAGATATTTTCGTGGTATCGGTTAAATTTTAATCTCTAGACCTTCCCACGCGGCGACGACTGTGCTTCCGCCGCCCATACCTTTGATACACTCTTGCGTATGAGCCGCCATTTCCGTGATTTTCTCGTCTGACGAGCTTGGGTCGTGGTGAAACAGCACTACGGTTTTCACCTCTGCCATAACGGCGGTTTTTGCAACCGCTTCCGGATACGAATGACCCCATCCGTGCCGTGGTACGCCACCCGCTCCTTTTTCTCCTTCATACTGGGCTTGTGTAAATTGGCAGTCAGTAATCCAGACGTCAGCCCCGCGCGCGAGTGTAACAAGTCGCGGGTCAGGAAAAAGCGGGTTATATGGTCCATTGCCGGGGGTATATGCGACGGTTACTTCCCCCGGAAAAGAAAGCCGGAACCCGTATGTTTCCTGCGGATGGTTAAGTTTTCCTGCCAATACATCAACACCCGTATCTAAACGCAACAATTTACGGTCGTACATATCACCACATTCAATGCTCCCCGTGATTTTCTCAATTTCTCGCCATGAAACGGGGAATGTCGGTGAATCCATCTGCGTTGCGATGCACGTTTCCGCGGTGCGTTGCCAGTTGGTTCCGCCATAGAACCTCCATACATTGTGAATTCCACTCCCTTTGTTTATATAGAGCGGAGCAAAAAAAGGAAGTCCTTGTATATGGTCCCAGTGGACATGAGAGAGCAAAAAAGTCACTCCAAGCGCGCTGTCTTTGAACATTTGAGGAATGAGCGAATTGCCAAGCAATCGCAAGCCGGTCCCCATATCAAGGACAATAATCTGGTCTTTGAATCTAACCTCAACACAGGAGGTGTTGCCGCCGTGGGTGAATGGTGATTTATTTTCAAGCCCCGCAAGAAATTCTTCCACAGATTTTGCTTTTCCGTTTGCTACCGAGGCAAGATGATTTTGGTATTGTGAAAGAGCGGCCATCATTTTGCTGTGTATGTCTTTTGATGTAATCGGCGCAGGAACGCTTCCGCGGACTCCCCAAAAACGAATTTGCACTGAATTGCCCATTTTTTGTGCTCCCGAGTTTTTCGTGTTCTCTGTGCGTTCTGTGAGAACAGTAACAAAATTTATTTTTTTGTCAACCCCGTTAGAAGTTTTCATATAATATCAATATATCGTTGTGCAGAGATGGCAGGCGCCCGCTCTCATACACTCTATTAAAAATTTTTATAACACTGAACATCTAACGGGGTCAATAGTTTTTTGTTGTACTTCACGTCCGTATCGCAGTTATAATTAGCAGAGAGAACATTGAAAGACGGAGGAAAAAATGAATCGCCTTATTTCATGGTTGAGAGATTCGGATGCCCGTGACGTAGGGCTTTCAGGCGGCAAGGGCGCAAATTTGGCGGTAATGTTTCAGAATCTCTCTCCGTGGGGTATTATGATCCCCAACGGATTCATGGTGACGACCGAAGCGTGGAAATATTTTTTGGAAGCAAATCCGCAATTGCGTGAACAGGTAGAAATACACCTTAACGGGATTGACTTTCAAGATACGGCGACGCTTCAGAAAGAAAGCGCCCATATCTGGAGTATTATTGAGGGCGCTGAAATGCCGCGTATGTTGAAAGACGCTATTGTTGAAGCATACGATGCGCTTGCTCAAGAATATAAAGGAGATATCACCGGCCTTAAGGGGGTTCTTGATGTTGCGGTAAGGTCTTCGGCGGTTGCGGAAGATATGCAGGGTGCATCTTTTGCCGGCCTACACTCAACGTATTTGAACAGGAGGAGAGCTCGTTCCGTTATTGAGCATGTAATCAAATGTTTCGCGTCCCTTTTTACCGAGCGGGCGATTGTGTATCGTCACGAAAAAGGATTCCCGCTTTTTCCCGAAGACGGCATCACGGTCGTGGTACAAAAAATGGTGCGTTCAGACAAGGCGTGCAGTGGCGTCGCGTTTAGCCATGACCCCGTTTCGCAGGTTCCCTATCTTATTTGCATACAAGGGAGCTGGGGTCTCGGCGAGGCGGTTGTTTCGGGTTCTGTAACTCCCGATACATTTACCATCATAAAACCGCCGCGAGTCGGAAAGCCGTTTTCTTTCTTAGAAAAACAGTTGGGAACAAAAAAACTCAAGCTTGTATATGGATATCGTGATGAGGGTGAAGTCATTGAGCTCGAGACAACCCACGACGAAAGAAAAAGTTTTTGCCTTACGGATGAAGAGATTTTTTCACTTGCGAAGACAGTAGTTCAAATTGAAACATATTACGGCCATCCGGTTGACGTGGAGTGGGCAAAAGATGGTACCGATGGAAAAATATATATTGTGCAGGCGCGCCCCGCCACATCGCTTACGGGCCATACGTCCATAACGACTGCGTCTGTTGCGGTTCCCGAAGGCGCGGTAGTTCTTTTGACCGGAGAGTTAGCGGGTCCGGGGGCGGCATCCGGCACTGCTCAATTTATTTCTGACCCACACCGTGCCGATGATTTTCAAAAAGGGAATATTCTTGTCGCGCGCAAAACCGACCCTGATTGGGTACCGATTATGCGAGTTGCCACAGCGATTGTGACCGAAGAAGGTGGAAAAACATCTCATGCGGCAATTGTGGCGCGTGAATTAGGAAAAGTATGTATTGTGGGGGCACAGAATGCAACACGAAAACTTAACGGAAAAGAGATAACGGTTGATTGCAGTACGAGCAATAAAGGGATTGTATATGCGGGCTTGCTTCCGCTTACGATTGCAACATCCGATTTGGCATCGCCGAAAGAGAAGCTTGCGATGACGAAAACGCAGGCAATGCTTATTCTCGCGGATCCAATGAGCGCGCAACATTTTTATTGGTATCCGAATGACGGTATCGGGCTTGCACGGCTTGAGTTCATTATGGAAAATATGACACGCATTCATCCGCGTCTTGCGTGCGGCGGAGCGGATGCGCTGCTTAACGCTCTGGAGCTCACCCAATTACGGGATATTATCGCCGGATATCCGAATGTAACCGAATATTTTGTTTCAAAACTTGCGGATGGAATCGCCGGCCTTGCGGCAAGCGTATATCCGCGTGCGACAATTGTTCGGTTTTCAGACTTCAAGTCCAATGAATATCGCGGACTTTTGGGCGGACGGCTTTTTGAACCTTCGGAAGAAAATCCAACGCTCGGTTTTA
>CAZKXD010000002.1:0-25038 GCA_964556765.1 uncultured Candidatus Saccharibacteria bacterium
CTTCACCCCAATGCCGCCGGACATAAAAAGATTTTTGAGAAAGTCAAAAATTTTCTTGAAGAAAATAAGTGGATTTAAAAATATAAAACTTCTAATCAAGGAAGAGGAAAAAGCATCTGGCACCAATATACACTCCGCGCGCATTGTTTCGCGGGAGTTTTTGGAAAGCCGATGGCGTATGCTAGGATTGATACATGCAAACGGGAAAACAATTTGAATCTCCAAGAAATGTGCCGGCTGAATCCACGGGTGATTCGGATAAACTAAGTCCGGAACAGGTATCAGATAAACTAAGTCCGGAAGCGAGGCAAGAGATTTTGGAGAAGTATGTAGATATTTTTAAAACCGAAGGGCTCAAATATAGAAATCCCTACGACATAGGGAGCTTTTTAAAAATCGCGAAACAAGGGTGGATATCTACGGAAGTGGTTAGGGGTTGGGAGGAGGTGGATAAAGAGCTGCAGTCTGCCCGTGACATAGGGCGGCGATGGCAAGAAATCAAGCACAAAACACGGGTTCAGCACAGAAATAATGTTTTCTATCCGGAAAAACACCTCCACCTTTTAAGAAATTTTTTGAATGGAGAGGGTTCTTTTGATGATTGGGCAAAAAAAGTCGGGATGACTTCAAAGTATGGTTATAAAACATCAAAAGACGATTTGTCGAAGATGTATTTGGACGAACTGAATACGGGATTCAGGGTTCTGCGTTCGTTGGCGCGAGACAATCTTTTGGATATATCGCCTCAAGAGAAAGAAAAATTGGATGTGATGCTAAAGAAGATAGAGGAATTATACGAAATTCAAACTGACGGTGGTCGCGAAACCGGTATACGCAAACGCTCAATGAACGCTGTAACTATTAAAGATTCTGAACGGAAGACCCTATCGGAGTTTATACAAAAGAATTGGGGTCCGATCAGTGAGGCGTGGCAGAGAAAATTCTTTTCCGAAATAGAGTTGGCAAATAAAGATTCGTATCTTTTGCTTGGGGAGGACAACCTTGTGTGGGGGCCATTTGGCTTTGAAATTGCATACATTCTTTCTCCAATAGTTCCGGTAGTGCCGTCGCACACATCAAGTGACTACCCTACGGAAGCGGTTATTGACACATTGCGGGTAGCGCCCCGTGACATAATAGGGATAATCGTTAATAGGGAGGCGATGCAAGATGAGTATGAATATACAATGGTATCGGAATTTACAGATATGAAGCACAATAAGGATTATGTCAAGTTTTTGAAAGAGGCTCGCTTTAAACCGCCACACACGTATAAAGAAGGGTTACACGATACCACTGCCCCCTTTCTTTACTACAATAAGGATTTGTTTGTGGCTTTTTTGATTTCAAAAGGTCTTTCTAAAGAACGGTCAACAAAATTACTGGAGATTGTCCTAAAAACACGGTTGACCGAATCGGGTACAATTGAGCCAACCCCCGGATCCGATTACTCGGTTGAAGATGTCGCCGAGTCAGAAAAATACGCGTACGAATACCTTGCCGAGAATGCGCCGATTAAAGAAAACGAAACACTGTGGACGGGGCTGACGCGAGTTGCCGCGCTCCTAAAGGTCCCTATATATGATACTCAAGGCAGCGTACTTTGGCCTGAATGAATCCAGTTGCGTTCATATCAAACGGCGAAGGGGCTACATCTTTATTTTTTGGGTAGTATCATTCCCGTTCGTTCTCCGGTCTCTAATTTATATTTTTCAATTATTTTGCCACTGTCGGTCTTTTTTGCGCCCATTATCCAATAGCCCGCATAACCGGCAATAACTATGGGGTGTGTGCCGTCGCTTGCAGCGGATAGCGCTTCCGTGATGTCGGTTATAAATTGTCCGTGACCGGCGACTATAACAACTATTTTTTTGGGAGTCACCGCGCTCTCTTTTTTTAGAAAGTGGTGTTCCATAGCATCAAAGCCACTTAGCCCGCGTGCTACGGTGGCGCTACTCACCTCCCCAATGCCTATTTTTGTTTCTAATTTTTGAAGATCGGCGTATGAAGCATAGACTGTTGAGTCCATATCCGGCATATCCGGAAATGGACTTTCTCGCCCCTCTTTCTTTGCTCGCATATTTTCTCTGATTTCCTTGTTGGCTTTAATCAGGCGCTGTGTATTGCTTATGGGAAATTCACTAAACGCGTTTTTAACCGCGATGTCGGTAGAATCATCAATAGATTCTCTAAATGATATGTTGTTGTCTTTTAGTATTCCTTTTATAACGTCAGCGGTGGTTTCTGTTCGGGAGATTTTTTTTGTTTCACCCGGTTCACTGCCGGCAATGAAATTTCCCGACGGGCTGGATAGAATGTAGACCTCCGTATCATCGTCTATCCCAAGGTCTTGTATCATATTTTCTATGCGGGGCGCTATTTCCTGTTTAGTTTGTTCTGATACGACGTCGTCGCTATGTTTTGGATGTCTGATCATCGCGACTTTGAGATGCGAGCCTCCTAAGGAATCAAAGTCTTCCGCGGGAACGAGCGTGGGCATTAGTTTTTTATAGTCGTACGTATCTCTTTGATAGGATGGTGGCAACGAGTCACCGCTATGTGGCTGATACGCGGTCTGGTTCTCAATTTGTTGTTTTTTTTCTGTCGGGCTCTTGACCGTGCCGACTTTCGGTCTCTCAATCACCGTTGTGATAACGGTTCTATTTTCACCCAATTCTTTTATTTCGGGGCCTACGTTTCCGTGTTCTAATTTTTTGGGAAATGATGTCGCTTTTTCCATATTTTAAACTGAAATAATAATTAATAATAATTTTGTTTATATTTTTGGGATACTTTCGCAAGTCATGATATGCTTAAAGAGACTTACAATCATTCCTCAATCAAATGATACCGACATTTTTGTATAGTCACAAGGGTAGAAGATTTTATATATTAAAATGCGCGCGATAATTTTGACGCATATGAAATACAATAAGGGTGATTTCTTAAACATCTCCTTGAGACAAAGAAGTCGCGAAGCGTCCTATCCTTTTATACCCGATGAAGCAATAACCAGCTTGGCATTTAAGAAAATTGCAGGCGCCAGACTTGCGACGCCCGTTTTGCGTGTTTTTTGGGGAAGGTGGGCTATCGGCTATTGGCATGCCGCCGATTTTTTTTCTGCGCGGGACAAGATACTTGAGACACAGATGGCTAGAAAAGATTTCCGAAATTATCGCGATATGGTGCGAGAGCTGTGCCGGCACGCAAGTGATTTTCTTTCTAACTATTCAGCCAAGTCCGTAAATTTTGGGTCTGCGTCTGACAAAAATTCAGTAATTTTTGATGCCTATAGAAAATCTTCTGACATTTTCAGAGAGATGCACACATATGCGTACGTGGCGAATATGCTTGATAGAAATTTGATAATAAAGATTACTTCCGATTTCAAAAAGCTTTTTCCGGACAAAGACGACGGCTGGATAAATGAGGCGATCTTAGATTTATCGAGAAATCCGCGGGCAAACTTTGTGTATGACCAGGAATTAGAACTTATTGATATTCTTCTTAAGAATCCGCAGGAGGAAAACTTTGATGAATATATAACAAAATGGGGTCCTTTGTTCCAGGGAAGTCTAAGCCGCGGTGATAAGAAGACGGCGGAAAACATATTACGTTCCCGGATAGAATATTTTAAGGCAAAAGACAGGAGCAATCTTACTCAACGTAAGAATGATATTAATGACAACTATACTATCGTTGCAAGGGGGATAGAAGATAAAATTAAATCTCTTTCTTTGCCGGAAGATATGATTGAAAAGCTCGGATTGCTAAAAGACTCAATTTTATTGAAAGAAACGAGAAAATTATGTCTCACGCGCTTATTTGAAGAGATTAAGCCTTTATATTTCGATTTGTCATCGGCAACAGGCATAACTCCCGAGGACTTAAGCTATCTTCTTCCGAAAGAGATATGGTCGCTATTGCTACACCCCCATGATGAGGCAAACATAACTTCCTCGCAAATCGAAAAAGAGAAAGAGAATAGTCTTTTTGTAATAGAGAATGGACTGCTTTCCAAGAGATACGCCGGCGAAGACGCCGTGACAAAAATGAAAGATTACGGTATCTATGATGAAGTGCTTGAATTGACTGACCCAAAGAAAATCGCGGCTGATTCTGCGGGAGCGGAAGGAGAAATAAATAGAAATAAAATTTTCCGCGGGTTTGTGTCTTCACGCGGCTATGTAGAGGGCAGAGTTAAGGTTATAAACAGCGTGGACGACCTCTCAAAAATTGTAGACGGAGATATTTTAGTGACGCCTCTTACAACGCCCGAGTATGTTTCCATATTTTCAAAAATACGCGGCATGATAACATTTGACGGCGCGGGGCTTACAAGTCATCCGGCGACCTTATCACGAGAATATAAAGTTCCCGCCATACTGGGCGTAAAGGAGCTCGGGCCGATACTTAAAGACGGGGACGAGGTCATCGTTGATGCCAACAGTGGTGTGGTTATTTTAAAATAGTACTTCTTGCCATGTATTTAAAACGGTTGGTTTGCGCGGTCTATCTGTTAGCGTTCGTACAATGCCAGAAGGAATAAAAAAATCTAGAATATATAAACTCCGTGGTCATGTATAACACAACAAAACCATATAAACAGCGGGTATTGGAATTGATTGAAAGCACGTGGAATACTCCATACGTGAAAATAACGCGGGGGCTGTACCCGATAATCAAAAAGAAATTTTCGGCTCTTGAAATCCAACATACTGATGGTATCGGCACAAAAGGCGTATATCACTGGAGGAGTCGGACATTTAAAAATGCCGTGCTTGATGCATTGGCGATGAATTTAAACGACCTTGCAATGGTGGGCGCCGTCCCGTATGCAATTCAGGACCATATTTTTTTGCCAAAAGATGACCACGCGGCGATTTTAAGTATAGTGAATGCCCTGTCAGCAGAGTGCAAGAAAAGAAAAATCGCGATTGTCGGCGGTGAAACGTCCATTCACTCAAATATAGAGGGGACGGATATAAGCATCACTGTTTCCGGATTTATTAAAAACAAAATAAATAATCAGTGTCGGGCGGGCGATGTGCTTGTGGGCTTTGCAAGTTCGGGACTTCATTCAAACGGCATTACCAAAGTCAGGGAAATTTTTGGAAAAAAATATAGACCGGAATTTACAAAGCCGACGAGAATATATCTTGACGAAATTCTCGCGCTTCTTCCTGTTTGTAATATTAACGGAATGATGCACATCACCGGCGGCGCGTTTACAAAATTGAGGGATATTATGGGAAAGAACGATGCCATAATCGCACAACCAAAAACCGTACAGCCGCAAAAGATATTTCAAGATATGTTCGCACGGGGACTTTCAAACAAAACAATGTATTCAACCTTTAACTGCGGAATAGGATTTATACTTTCGGTTCCCCGACAAGAAGTCCCCCAAATACTTTCTTGCGTTTCGCGCGCGGCGGTTCTCGGAGAGGTTGTGAGGGGGAGCGGCGGAATTTATATAACTTCCGCGTTTAATAAAAAAATAGTAAGACTGTAGGCGCGCAGAGCGCGCCGTCGGTCGGGCGGTGTTTGTTTTGAATGTACCGTACGAGACATTGACTAGATGAAGCAATGGTGATTTCATTCTAAGATATGTCATTAAAACATTGGAAACAACATCACTTTGATCAGCTCAAAAACGCCGCGACATATCGCGAGCTGTTTTTGATTGCATATGATGTACTGCTGGGCATACCGCCGCCGGTGGGGCAGGTGTGCGGACCGATTTCAACCGGCGGAGTCGGGTCGATAAAAGAAAATCTGGCGCGTTTTGAAAAAGCGATTGACGATTTGCAAAAAAAGAACATTGAGATATTTAATCAAGTGCCGTTTGAAGTGCCGATGCAACGCATAAAAAGCGCGCGGGAGGGCGTGGGCGAATATGATACGGCATTGCTGAACGATTTTTATTTGCCGATTTTTGAATCAAAATTAGTGCACACATTATTTTTTATGCCCGATTGGCGGTCGTCAGTCGGCGCGCAGTGGGAGCACGAACAGGCGCGGCGCATCGGAATTGAGATTGTATATCTTGATTAGCGCTGTTTTTTGGACAATTACGATGGAAATTAAAAACCCGTAACGAATGTTACGGGTAAAGCGTGTTTAATGTAGAAAGGATTATGCCTACGTTAGTCCAATCTACAAAATCTCCACGAAGTATCTCCTCCACCGTTTGAATTTCAACATACGTGCGCTCTCCCGTTTCTCCTTCGTCCCCCTCTCCGTGGGGAATTCCTTTTTGCGCGGCGAGCCACGCGAGCTCTTCTTCGGAGAGCGCGACCGAGAAAACATGCGCTTTGTGAGAAGAAAGAGTTCCGGCGAGCTGTCTTTTTTCATGCGTCCCGAAACGGTCGGGATTGATTGTGAGTCCCGTTTCCTCACCCATTTCATCCGCCGCAATGTGCGCGGGGGGCACATCGGAATGTATTGTTGAGCCGCCCGGCAGTTCCCAAATAAATCCGTCAGATGTTGCGGCGGGACTTCTGAACTCCCGCACCAGACCGACTCTGCAATCTGAAAGTCGCGGAGCTTTTTGATACGCAACAACCGAAAAAATATCCGGACGAGAAATTACCGGCTCGTTGAATTTATGGCGATTTTCCGCGGCGATAAACATATTTACCCACAATCCCCATATATACATCCGTGTTTGTTTCGGGCCCGTTCGGATGGTGAATTCAACTCGCGCATCGTCCAGTCTGTTGCCTGCGTTTTTTTGCGCCGCATACCATGCCTGAAATGAAGAAGTCCTCCAGATGTGAAGGGGCACACAGCGTTCCCCGTCGTTTCGGAGCGTGCCCTCGCCTATCATATGAAGCGCCGCGTCAATAACACCGGCGAGCGTTTTTGTTTGGGGAATGCAGAATTTTTCCGATAGCGCTTTTAAATACTCATTCTTTTTTGCTCTCGGCGGGAAACCGGCGGCCGATCTCCCTGATTGGGCGTATAATCCAAATTCAACATTGGTAGTGAACGCGGGCATAGTCTTCAGATTTCTTGGCACATAAAATAATATGCAGTCGGCCATATTAAGACCGCGGTGTTCCCACGCAACTTGTTTTGCATAGGATGCCCACGAACCCCCGTCCCTGTTTTCGGGCACAAAAACGACTCCGTCATATCCTTTTGCGTTTAGAATTTTGAGTGCACGAGGTCTCCACGAACGCGTTTTCTTTGAACGGGGCGTTGGTCCCGCGAGAAATATTGATTTTGAAAACGAAGACGGCGGGTCTTCGTTGGTATACACAATGTGCATTGCGCATTGCCCCTCAAATTATTGTCAATGCTCACACCACCATAGCAAACGGCGGTGCGCGAGTCAAAAATTTGTATCAAACAACAGTTCTCCGCGGTGGAGGAAGATTTTTCGTCTTTAATCGGAGGGGCATAGAATTATAGGATGACCGCCTTTTCTGTTGCGTGTTATAGTCAATCCGATGAACGATGAAATTACAAAATATAAAAACCTGAATTCAAAAAAATCACAGAGCAGGAATGAGGAAAATTATTTGCGATCCTTATGATAATAGAGATAGTTATTGTTAACAGATGTGGTTTCTCGTGGTAATATGTTTGAAAATATGCGGAAAATAATACTTGCTTCAAATTCCCCTCGGCGGAAAGAGTTGTTCCAAAAACTCAACGTCTCTTTTGAGTGTATTCCAAGTTCATATGAGGAAGATATGAATAAAAAGCTTTTGCCCGAAGAACTGGTGAAGGAGCTTGCCCTCGGTAAGGCGGTTGACGTTGCCCGCAAACATCCGGACGCGACTGTGGTTGGCGCGGATACCATTGTTGTTTTTAACGGCGGAGTTCACGGGAAGCCACATACCAAAGAGTTGGCGCGCGAAATGTTGTGTTTGTATTCGGGGAAATGCGCTACGGTGATTACCGGTGTTGCTGTTGTGGGGTCGGGGAAACAGCAAACAAAAGCGTTTATATCAAAGGTTTATTTTAAAAATTTTTCCGAAGAAGACGCCGATAATTATGTCGCGACGGGAGAACCTCTGGATAAGGCGGGTTCTTTTGCGATACAGGGGGCGGGGCGAAATCTTATTGAAAGAATCGAGTGTAGTTTTGACACTATTGTCGGTCTTCCCGTGGATGAAATCAGGGAGATGCTGGACGATTCAACAAATGATTGAAAAATCAACGAAACGCGAATTTTTCCCGCAGACTTTTGAAAAAGTACGCATCTTCAAATTCCGCAAATTTGACTAATTTTGAAAAACGAGAAATATGCACGGTGTCCCCGATTTCCAGAGGAAATATCTTGTCCGCCGTATCGGCGGAGAGAATGACATTTGCATATTCTCCGGTATGCGCGATTTTCAGCAAATTTCTTTTCCTAAAACCAAGCACCCGCAATGTAATTTCACGGTTTCTCTTAACAACGATGCTCGGTGTCGGGATATTGTGGTCCATTATTTCAGTGAGAATCATACATTTTATATCAGGCATAATAACCGGACCGTGCGCGGAGAGATTATACGCGGTTGAGCCGGTTGCCGTTGCCACCATAATGCCCGACCCGCGGACATATTGGATGGGATGGTGTTCAATGCGCGCCTCAACGTGAACAAGTCCGAGCAGGCTTTGAATGACGACTTCATTCATCGCGGTGCACGAAAAAATTTCTTTCCCCGCGCGTACAACCGATGCTTTTATCATCATTCTTTTTACCGTGCGGTATTTGCCGCCGAACAGTTTTCCGAGAGCGACAAAAAAGTTTTTCGGTTTTCTGCTTGATGCCAAAAATCCGATATGCCCCAGATTCAAACCGACAAAGACGGGGCTTTTTGCGGAATATGTTTGTACCGCATGCAGTATCGTGCCGTCTCCGCCGAGAACGATAACCGCTTCGGGATTTAGTTTTGTAAATTGAACGCGGGGAAAGTGTTTTGCGGTCCACGCGACAATCTTTTGCGCCCAGACGGCCGCCTTTTTGTTGTCCTGAAAGGAATGTATTGACACGCGTCGTATCATACGTTAATATAGTGTATATAAAACACTAACATATGTCAACACGGAAAAAACACACGGATTCATTGGGGTTTACGCGGGTTGCCGCCGTTGTGCCGCCGCTTTTGGTGGCGCACCCGCAACACAACGCGCAGGAGATTTTGAAGTGGGCGAAAAAAGCCGACCGCGCGGGAGCGTCGCTTATTGTTTTTCCCGAATTGAGCATAACGGGTTACACCGCCGCTGATTTGTTTCAGCAAAGAGTTCTCCTCAACGCGGCGCGCGCGGGCATAGATACTATTGTTCAAGAATCAAAAAAAATACGAGGTATGCTGTTCGTCGGCGCTCCCGTTTCCGTTGAGGGAAAATTATATAATGCCGCATACGCGATCCATCGTGGCAACATTCTCGGTATTGTTCCTAAAACATATGTTCCGGGATACAAAGAATTTTATGAAGAGCGGTGGTTTGCTTCCGGCAGAGATATGCGATGCAAAGAAATTCAATACGCGGGCGCGTCGGTTCCGATTGGCGTTGACTTGTTGTTTCGTTTGGGCAACAATCCGGATGCGATAGTGGGAATTGAGATTTGCGAAGATTTATGGGTGCCGATTCCGCCGAGTTCTTTTTATGCATTGCGCGGGGCGACTATTATCGCGAATCTTTCCGCGTCCAACGAGCTTGTAAGCAAGGCGGATTATAGAAAACAACTTATCTCTCAACATTCGGCGCGGTGTATGAGCGGGTATGTATATACGAGTTGCGGCGTCCACGAATCAACGACCGACCTTGTTTTTGGCGGTCACGCGCTTATTGCCGAAAATGGAGCGATTCTTAAAGAATCAGGCCGTTTTTCGCGGAGCGGGGAAATGATTATTTCTGATATTGATGTGGAGCACCTTATCGTTGACCGCGAACGGACAACCAGTTTCAATGAGTCGGCGCAGGATATACACGGGCACGAGCCGCGGATTATTGAAGCGCCGGTTTCGCGCGCCCCGTTTTATAAACCGGAACGGACGATTGACCCGCATCCGTTTGTGCCGTCGCAGAGCGGGGAGCGTGACAAACGAAGTGAGGAAATTTTTTCAATACAATCTGCCGGTCTTGCCAAACGCCTTGAGTACTCCGGTGTGCGGAAACTCGTACTCGGACTTTCCGGCGGGCTTGATTCAACGCTTGCGCTTCTGGTCGCGGTAAAGACATATCAAATGCTGAACTGGCCGCTTACCGACATCATCACGTTTTCTTTGCCGGGGTTTGGGACGACAAAACGCACAAAATCAAACGCCGCTCAATTGGCATCGGCGCTCGGGGTATCGTATGAAGAATGTGACATTGCCGCGGGGGCGTCTCTGCACCTGAAAGAGTTGCGGCACGAAGGGGCGGAAGATATTACCTATGAAAACGTACAGGCGCGGTACAGAACAATGCTGCTTATGAACAAAGCAAATCAAGTCGGCGCGCTTATGCTCGGCACGAGCGATCTCTCGGAAATCGCGCTCGGATGGACGACGTTTAGCGGCGACCACTTGTCTCACTATAATGTGAACGCGGGAGTTCCAAAAACGCTCGTGCGGTATCTGGTGTATTGGATACGCGAGCTAAAAGAGTTTTCCCGCGCGCGCGATGTGTTGCGCGACATTCTCGCGACCCCGATTTCTCCGGAGCTCACGCGCGCAAAAAAAGGGAAAATCGCGCAAGAAACGGAAAAGATAATCGGTCCGTACGAGCTGCACGATTTTTTCCTGTATCACTTTTTGCGATGGGGTAGCCGTCCCCGCAAAATATTGTTCTTGGCATTGAAGGCGTTCGGCGGGAAGTATACAATGAAAGAAATTAAACGCTGGCTCGGAGTATTTATCGAAAGGTTTTTCAAAAACCAATGGAAGCGGTCGGTGATGCCGGACGGCCCGAAGGTCGGTTCAATCGCGCTTTCTCCGCGGGGCGACTGGAGAATGCCCTCTGATGCCGCGTTTCACGCGTGGATTAGTTCAATATCATGAAAAATAAAAAGAAAAAAATAATCATTTATGGCGGTTCGTTTAGCCCGCCGCATATCGGGCATATTATCGCGATTGAGGCGGCAATCAGGAATTTTTTGTGTGATGAAATATGGATTATGCCCTCGTCCGAGCGGCTGGATAAACGCATTGCGATTCCGGGAGAGCATCGTATGCGGATGCTTGCAATTTCATTGAGGGAATTTTTTCCGCGCGCGCGGGCGAAAATAAAAATCAAAGATATTGAATTGCGGCGTCCGCGACTGACGACCACATATGATACGAAACAGGAACTGGAAAAAAAATATCCCCGATGCGTATTTTATTTTCTCATCGGGTCGGAGCTTTTGTGGGATATTGAGAATACGTGGGTGAAAGGAAAAGAATTGTGGCGTACGGCGAATTTTCTTGCCGTGCGAAAGCCGGATGAAAAAATTCCGCACCCGTTGCCCAAAAACGTGCAGGTTCTTGAGAAAGGCATTATTTGGCTTAATATATCAAGCACGCGTATACGCGAACTCATCGGAAAAGGATATGAGGGCGTTCCGTATATCCACCCGCGCGTTGCCCGATATATCAAACGCCATCGGCTCTATATGTCACAGACAAAAGAGAAGCGGCGCGCGCATACATCATAAAGAACCCATAATTGTATGACAAATCGTAAAATCAAAAAACTTCGTTTCGCGGTGATTGCGACGGATACGGTGTTGTGCGCCGTTATCGGGCAAAAACTGCGCGTTCTGCTTATTCGCGTGCACCGTCCGCCATTTTTTATAAACAAATGGGGACTTCCGGGCGGGCTTATTCATCCGGAGGAAACCGCGCCCGAGGCGGCGGCGCGACATCTTCGCGAAAAAGGTGGTTTTAAAAATGTATACACCGAACAGCTTTACACATTTAGCGCGGTTAATCGTGACCCGCGCGGGAGGGTTGTTTCTGTCGCGTATCTCGCGCTTACCAAAGAGGGAGATCAGGCGCTCGCGCGACACAATGACGATATTCGCTGGTGTCCGGTGGATGCATTGCCGCCCTTGGCGTATGACCACAACGCCATCGTTGCGCACGCGATTTTGCGCCTGCGGGGGAAACTTGAATATACGAACATTGTGTGTAATGTATTGCCCAAAAATTTCAGTTTGACGGAACTGCAAAACATGTATGAAATTATTTTGCGCAAAAAACTTGATAAACGAAATTTCAGAAAAAAAATCTTATCGCTCGGATTTATAAAAAAAACAGGGCAAAAAAAGCGTGGAGAGGCGAATCGCCCCGCCGAGCTATACGAGTGTAAAACGATTGCGCCACGGAGCGTGAAGATTTTGTAAAAAATTGACACAGTATAGATACTATGGTATTCTGTGTTTAGTGCGTGCGCATAGTTTATAATAAGTGTATTATATACACTAACAATCATATACATAAAATAAAGAAGGGCGGATAGGTGTTTCCCGCCGATTATCATATCGGAATCGGAGTGAGATACCTACCCGGACTGCTTTATGAAAGGCGGGTCGGGTGCGGGATTTTCCGCAGGGTTCCTTGACAAGGAAAGGAAAAACAATGCCAAGGCCAAAGACGGCGCTTATTGTGGTTGATGTGCAGAATGATTTTTTGCCCGGTGGATCGCTCGCGGTCCCACATGGAGATTTGGTTATTGATCCGCTGATTAAGATGATGTTCCGTGCGCAGAGGAATGGGTGGGTCATTGTTGCTTCTCGCGACTGGCATCCGGAGGACACTACACACTTCAAAATTAACGGAGGGGTGTGGCCGATTCATTGCGTGCAACATACGCACGGCGCGGAATTCCCCGGTGAGTTGTTTTGTCTTCTTAATAATACGCCGCCGATTGTTTCAAAGGGGACAGAGTCGGGAGAAGACGGATTTTCGGCGTTTGCTGGGCGTATGGAAGATGGGAAATCATTGGTAGAGTTTCTCTGCGCGCATGGGGTACGGACAGTATATGTTGGCGGTCTTGCGACCGATTATTGCGTGAAAGTGACCGCGATCAGCGCATTCTTGGCAGGTTTCAGGTCTATTCTTTTGTCTGATGCCTGCCGCGCCGTAAATCTCAATCCAAACGACGGCGCGTTGGCGATTGGAGAAATGGTGCTTCGCGGCGTTGAGGTGACGACGACGAGAAGCGTTTGTTATCCCGAGGAGGAATAAAACCTGAAGAGAGCGACCGATAAACTTTTTCTGTTTTCGGCGACGCGTATTTTTTGAGAGAGGGAGGAAATCATGGGAGTGCGTACTGATTTTGTAGACCGCCAAAGACATCATAATTTTGACCCGCCCGTACGCTCGCTTATGGATATTGATTTCTACAAGTTTACGATGGGGCAGCTTATTTTTCAGAAATTTTCTGATGTAGAAGTGGTGTTCAAACTTATCAATCGAGATCGTGGCATTCCGCTTGCAATGATTGTGCCGGAGGGAGAGTTGCGAAAGTATCTTGATTATGCGCGCACGTTGCACTTTACGACAACCGACATCGCGTGGTTGCGCGGTATGGAAGTATATGGAGCGAATATGTTTTCCAACGAGTACATAGAGTTTTTGAAAAAATTCCGATTGCCGCCGTATGCGCTTCGGAAACGCGATGACCAATATGAGCTGACATTTTCCGGAAAATGGGCGGAAGTTTCCATGTGGGAAACGATTGCGCTTGCGATTATCTCTGAACTGTATTATCGGAATCTTATGAGCGATCTTTCGCGCTATGAACTTGATGTTTTGTACGCGCGCGGAAAAAGCAAAATTGCGGATAAATTTGACCGCCTTTCTCGTTGCCCTGATATACGCTTTGCCGATTTCGGGCAACGTCGTCGGCACAGTTTTTTGTGGCAACAATGGGTTTTGGGAGCGGCAAAAGACGCACTGCCGCAACAATTAACAGGAACATCAAACACATGGATGGCGTTTCATCACAACCTTGTTCCGATTGGAACAAACGCGCACGAACTCCCGCAGGTATTGGTCGCGCTTGCTGAATCCAACGAGGAAAAAAGAAACGCTCAATATCAAGTACTTCAATTATGGCAGGATTTGTATGGTTCCGGACTTAGAATCTTTTTGCCGGATACGTATGGCACTACGCAATTTCTTGCCGGCGCGCCCGATTGGGCTGCGCGCGATTGGCGCGGTATGCGGCAAGATTCCGGAGATCCGATTCGCGCAGGGCATGCATATATTAAATGGTTGAAAGAGCGCGAAGTTGACCCGCGAGAAAAGATCATTATTTTTTCAGACGGGCTTGATGTGGGTCCGATGATACGGTTATGTGAAGAATTTGCCGGACAGATAAAAATTGCGTTTGGATGGGGGACGCTTTTAACCAACGATTTTCAAGGATGTCTTCCCCGTAAACCGCTTTTCAGACCGTTTTCAATGGTTTGTAAGGTTGTTGAAGCGAACGGCAGGCTGGCGGTGAAGCTTTCTGACAATACACAGAAGGCGACTGGCGTGAAAGAGGAAATTGAACGGTATCTCAAAATTTTTGGCAACAAAGATATGGATAATGTGGCGGTTGTTGTATAGACAAACGTCATTCGCGATATCTTTATGGCTGTTTATTATAATTATGAACGCAAGGCTCGGTGCATCCGGGCCTTTTTCTATACTGTGTTTTTATACTTTGAAAAAAGTTTGCTATACTATATGTACTATATGCGAAATCAAATACTGACATTTTCCAAACGAAAACAGTTGCACGTCACGCGCCCGCCGCGGCTTGAGGGAAAAGTAAAGAATGCGATGATGAAATCCGCGCCTAAAAAGAAATCAAAATAGGAATTTGTATATGAGATTCTTGCTTATTATTGCCGTTGTTGTTCTTATCGTCGGAGGTACTGTTGCGAATATTGATTTTCTGCAAAATAGACTGTCGGGTCTGTTTAATCAAAATGAAATATCGTGGAGTACATATACGAGCGGCGCGTTTGGTTTCAGCGTTGCTATTCCTTCCGATTGGGTCGCGATTGAATTTCCCAACGACGCGGTTGCCCCGCGCGTAAACATATATCCGGAATCGCAAAAAAAGAAACTTTCTTTTGTTGAAAACGGCATAGAACGCATTTCTCCGATTACGCGCCAATCCAACATTCCCAATGTCTCAATCTTTCCCCACGGTATGCCGACCGAGGAATTCTTTGGCGAATCAACCGATTCAGACGTTTCATTCCTTGAAACAGCCGTCACCGCGCGTGACTTCACGCTTACAAACGGTTCGCGGTTTGCCACCGTTGCTTCTTTTGCGGACGCGCCGGAGAGTTGGGGAGATGCGGGATTTTTGTGGAGCAGGATAACGGTCAAAAGTATGCGTTCCGAATGTTTTCGCGATACATCAAAAATAAAAAATGCCGAGTGCGACCCGCTTTCGGGAGATACGATGGTACATTTCGGACGCGTCAATGAACGCGACCGTGACATACAAAAAACAATTCTTTCTTCATTTGCGTTTATCCCGAAACAACAATGAAAACATATTTTTCTATTTTTCTTTCCGCGCTTCTTTTGAACGGCGTATGGGAATACGCGCATTCATTTTTGTATGTTCATTATAAGAGCGGGCCAATCACCGAATATATTTTATTTCGCGCGGCGTTGTTTGATGCCGTGGTGATTACTCTGTGCGCGTACATAGTTTTCTCATTTTTGAAATTGAAATATGGATTATCGGCTATGGCGTTCACGCTTGTTTTATTCGCCATAGGTCTTGAATTGTGGGCGATTGAAGGCGGACGCTGGGCGTATACAAGCGCAATGCCGATTATTCCGATAGTGGGGGTTGGGCTTACGCCGGTCATACAATTAGGATTACTCGGCTATGTATCGGTTTTAATATCGCGATATGTCACAAAAAATTAAAAAAGACGAAGAACTTTCTCCCGAGCTGTATCATATAGCGCGCGAAAAGGGAACCGAAGCGCCTTTTTCCGGAGCATATTGGGACAACCACGAGAAGGGGGTATATCGGTGCGCGATATGTGGCACGGAACTTTTTTCATCCGACACAAAATTTGATTCGGGCACCGGATGGCCGAGTTTCACCGAACCCGCGCATATGGAGCATGTCATTTTAAAAGAGGATAAGAGTCACGGAATGGCGCGCACCGAAGTGCTCTGTAAAAAATGCGGCGCTCACTTGGGGCACGTATTTCCGGATGGTCCGCGTGAAAAAGGGGGCAAGCGATATTGTATCAACTCCACCTGTCTTCTGTTTAAAAAATAAACAATGTCAAAGTTTTTGATTTTTCTGTTCACGGGCGTTGTGATAATTGCGGCAGTGGGATTTGTCGCCGCATCACGAGTTTCGCAGGAAATGCCAAACGAAACAAACCAACCGTACAAACTTATTGTCGGAGAATCGTCGGTTTTTGTTGGCGTCGCGCAAACGGCCGCTTCGCGCGGAAAGGGGCTTTCCGGAAGAGAAATGCTTCCGTCCGACGAAGGGCTTCTTTTTGTTTTTGATACTGACGATACGCACGCGATATGGATGAAGGATATGCGGTTTCCCATTGATATTATCTGGATTGATAAATTTTTTTCTGTGGTTGCTGTGGTAGAGAACGCGACACCCGATTCATTCCCTGAGATATTTGAACCGAAAAATTCCGCGCGATATGTTCTTGAAGTCAATGCCGGATGGGTCGCGCGGAATGGCATTATTCGTGGAAACGCGGTTGAAGGATTGCGCGCCGTGCGATAATATATGTGTTATGAATAAAAAACTTTTTATCCCGCTTTTGCTCGGGACAAATCGAAACGGAAGAGAAAGCGAAAAAGTGGCGCGCTGGCTTTTTGGGAAAATTGAAGCGCGCTATGATGTTGAGACATTGTTTTTTGATTCACGCGATTTTTCTCTGCCGAACAATGATTATGGCGAGCCGCTCAAGGAAATGTTTCCCGCGTATAGAGATGCGATTGCGCGCGCGGACGGACTTGTTATCGTAACGCCCGAATACAATCACGGATATCCCGGGTCTTTAAAAAGCATTCTGGACGTTTTGTTTTCTGAATATGCGCATAAAGCGGTCGGGCTCGCGGGCGTTTCCGCGGGGCCATGGGGCGGTGTTCGTGTTATTGAATCGCTTTTGCCCACCCTGCGTGAACTCGGGCTTGTGGCTATTAAGAAAGACTTGCAATTTCCATCGGTTACCAATATGTTTTCCGAAGAGGGAACGATGAAAAGCGAATTCGCAAAAGCGTATGACGAACGTTTTGAGAAATTTTTCTCTGAACTTTTGTGGATGGGGGGCGCCGGAGAAATAATTTTCATATCAATGATACAAAAAGCAACATTTGCGCTCGGATGTTTCTGGGGGCCCGACGATTATTTTTCAAAACTGAAAGGAGTTGTCCGGACAACGGTTGGGTATAGCGGGGGCACAAAAGAAAATCCCACGTATGCGGACTTAGGAGATCATACGGAAAGCATAGAAATAGTTTTTGATGATGCGGTTATTTCGTATGATGCTCTTCTTGGAGATTTCTGGGCGCATCATGATGCTACTCAAGAGCATAAAACACAGTATGCATCAATAATCTTTTATCATTCAGATGAGCAAAAAGCGGCGGCTGAAGCAAGCATGCGCAAACAGGAACAAAAGACAAGCGCGCATCTATATACCGAGATACGTCCCGCCGGACATTTTTATAAAGCAGAAGAATATCATCAAAAATATTTACTAAAGAATAAAGGGGTGTGTTTATGAACCCGCGGCGCGCGCGGAACATACGTGTGGATAATTTTTTTACTCGGGAGGCAGGGAGCGGTATAATGGTATCTATACAAAGGGTTTGTTTTTTTATGTGTAACGTATGTGGTCGATTTAGAAAATCAAAGATAATGCTAATATACGAATTTTATTAATGATATAAATAGATACGAATGCGCCATATTGGTATTATTCGTATCATTCGTGCCATTAGTATATTTGTATCATCCTGTATCATGAAATATCTGCATAAAATTACTTTTTTGCTTCTCGTTATCGGAGGTCTTAACTGGCTTCTGTGGGGAGCGATAGGATGGGAGGTTGGACAATTATTCGGCGGAATGGACGCGCTCGTTTCACGGGTGATTTACATTCTTGTCGGTCTTTCTGCGCTCTACGCGATTTTTGAGCATCGCGGACTTTGCAAAGAGTGCGGGTCTTCGTCAGCCGGAATGTAAGCGTATCGCGTTTAATATCTACGCGAAACCGCCGTTTCCGCTTCATAGCGGAAACGGCGGTTTTGTATGATACAATAAAAGATATGGCAGACATATTAAAACATTTGTTAAACCGCTCACTGGCGCACGTTGTCCGTTTTAATTCGCGCCCGCAGCATTTTCAGGAATCTGTCGCCGAACATTCTTTTTTTACTTCCTATATCGCGAGCATTATATGTGATTTGCTCCATGCGGAGGGAATAGACATCAATCGCGAAAAAACGCTTACAATGGCGCTTATTCACGACAACGAAGAAATGTTTTCCGGCGATATTTTGAGTCCGTTTAAGCACCACTCGCCTGAAGTAAAAAACGCCATTAAATCGGTTAATCAGGAATTAATTAAAGAAGTATTCAGTGAATTGCCAGCCGAACTTCAGGAACGGTATGTTTCACTGTGGAACGAAGAGGGACGGCAGGAAAGCATAGAAGCGCAGGTCGTCAAGATTTCTGACCGCATATCGCTTATTTCAAAATGCGCCGAGGAAATACGCGCGGGCAACGGATTTTTTAAGGAGTGGTGGCAGAAAATCCAAAAGCATATTTTTTAGAAAAACAAAAGAATAATACCAATATACGAATTTTACTAATGATACAAATGGATACGAATGAACTATGTTAAACCTTAAACTCTAAACCCTAATATTTAAATTCTAAATAAATCATAATCCACTCTATATTTTTCGTTTTTCGTTTTACATTTTTAATTTTTACCATGGACATAACCAAAGAATCGGGACAAAAAGAGGTATATATGCGCAACAAGTTGTGCAACTCTCTTGCGCTCGCGGGGGCATCTCCCGATGTTGTAGATCGCGTTTGTATAAAAATTGAAAAAGACGTAAAAGACGGTATGACGACCGAGGAATTATTTAAGCGCGCGTACCAGCATCTCATTGCGGAAGATATTCGCGTTGCCGCACGGTACAGTCTTCGCCGCGGCATTGCCGCGCTTGGTCCGGCGGGATTTATTTTTGAACAATATATTGAGCGCGTTCTGAATGCATACGGATATGCGACAGAACGCAACGTATTTCTCAAGGGGGTGTGTGTTGAGCACGAGATAGATTTGGTGGCGCGCAAAAAAGATGAGCATTTTCTCGTGGAAATCAAATATCACAATACGGGTGGCATAAAGACCGATATTACCGTTGCGATGTATGCCGATGCGCGGCTTACCGATATACTCCCCGTGCATAAAGGGAAGGAATTGGACGGCGTGGCGCATAATATGTGGCTGATTACGAACACAAAATTTACCAAAACGGCAATTCAGTACGGGGTTTGCAAACACATAAAAATGACAGGGTGGAGTTATCCGCGCACGGCAAGTCTTGAGCACCTTATCGTTAAAAGCAATGTATATCCGGTGACGACCTTGCCGTCAGTCTCCGGAAAAAAACTTACCGCGTTTGCTCAAGCGGGAATTATGCTTGTCAGCGACATTGCGGAATATACGCCGGAGGCGCTTGCAAAAAAAACCGGCATTCGGCGAAATCACGCGGAGCAAGTGGTGAGCGAGGCGCTTATCTGCCTTGCGGGCAAGAAGAGATAGTTGGCTGCGCGAACCTTTGGAAGGGAAAATACATTATCATAATTATGCAGGCGGTTATTTTAGCGGCGGGCGAGGGAACGCGATTGCGTCCGCTTACCAACGAAACTCCAAAGGCGCTTATACCGGTCGCCGGTATGCCGATTATAAAGCACACGCTCAATTCGTTACCGGATGAAATTACCGAGATTATTTTTGTCATTGGCAACAAGGGAGAGCAAATTAAAAATTACATCGGAAATTTGCCGTATGCGCGAAGCGTGGTATATGTTGAGGGCGTGGAGCCCAAAGGCACCGGATACGCGCTTGCCGCGGCGCGTTCACGCATTTCTGGCCCATTTTTACTTTTGAACGGAGACGATATATATGGCAAAGAGGACTTGCGTGCGCTTATTGCGGGCGGTCCCGCTATTCTTGCGGCGGAATCAAGCACGCCCGAACGATTTGGCGTGTGCGAGGTAAAAGATAATTTGTTAAGCGGTATCGTTGAAAAACCGAAAAATCCGCTTGGCAATCTGGTCAACATCGGCGCGTATTTTTTAAACGAACGCATATTTGATGTTCCGGTGAAAAAATTGCCGAATGGCGAGTGGAATCTTGCCGAACAAGTCAGCGATTTCGCGCACATATATCCGCTTATGGTGTATCGCGCGCGGCTTTGGTATCCTATTAACACGCACGAAGAATTAAAAAAAGCCGATGCGGCGCTTGGCGCTCCGCGCTGATGTTTTTAATAGTAATGGCATTTTTTATGGTATGAAAGAAAAATATATTGTTATCGGCGCAATCATTTTAATTTTAATTGCCGGCATTGTTGATTGGTCAACATTCAGGGCGAATGGCGGACACACCGAAACATCTCTTTTGAAGAGCAATGAAGCGACCGCTCTGCAAAATGCAAAAATATGGGTAGAGAACTCCGCGCCAACGTATGTTTTTGACGGGACAAATCTCCGTTTTGTGGAACGCGCGCCGGAAGAATGCGCTACACCGTGCTCGGTATTTATGTTCTCGTTTGAATCTCAACACGGCGGTTATGGGAATCGTGAAGGGCTTTTCGTAACGCAGGTTATTACGCCCCACACAATTGAGGTTGAAACAAAAGACGGGAAAGTCGTGCGCGCGATAACGGACGGAAAATACAATGAGATAACCGGCGCGCTTGCCGAGTAAATACTGGACATCCGATGTCCAGTATTAAGAAAAACAATATCAAAATTTCATTAAAATAAAAAAAGATAAGAAAATCTATTCTCATATTCTTGAGAATATTGGAATAGATGTATGTATATGCGCCACGCACAATCTATTGTGACACAAAGGAAGCGCGCGCAACTGCTGTTGCGCGCGCTAAAACGGATATTTCCCAATCCCAAAATTGCCCTGCGGTATGGAAATAACTGGGAGTTATTGGTTGCGGTCATTCTCTCCGCGCAATGCACCGACAAAAAAGTAAATGAAGTAACTGAAAAACTTTTTAAAAAATATAAAACGCTTGATGATTACGCGCGCGCAAAACAAAACGAATTTGAAAAAGATATCCGTTCAACCGGTTTTTACAGAAACAAGACAAAAAACATTCTTGCTTCAGCGAACATAATAAAAGAAAAATATGATGGTAAAATTCCCGATACAATGGATGCATTATTGAAACTACCCGGCGTCGCGCGCAAAACCGCTAACATTATATTAGGGAATGCGTTTGGCAAGGTGGAGGGGGTCGCCGTTGATACGCATGTGATACGGCTCTCGCGTCGATTTGGTTTAAGTAAAGAAAAAACACCGGAGAGAATTGAGAAAGATTTAATGGCGCTTTTTCCGAAGAAAGAGTGGTTTATGCTTACGTATCGCCTTATTGAATACGGGAGGAAGCATTGCTCCGCCCGTGCGTGTCCCGCCGACCATCCGCTCTACAAGTTTGATGTGGGCGGTAAATAGTCGTTATGCTAACATAACAGCATGAAAAAAGATTTTAATAGGTGGAACGAAGAAAAGAAATTGATTCATGAAAAACTGGACAATTTCGGTGTACATGAACGTGAAATTTGGTGGGTGTCTTTTGGAGTTAACGTTGGCGTAGAAATAGATGGAAAAAGTAAAGGATTTGAACGCCCCGCTTTGATCTTGAGAAAGTTTAATCGACAAATGGTTTGGGTCTTGCCTACAACAAGTCATAGCAAAAATCCAAAATTTTACGAAAAATTTTCTTACGGAAATAATGAGTATTACATAGCTTTAACCCAAATCAGAACGCTCAGCACTAAACGATTACTGAGGAAAATAGGAATGATGGAGATGGGTGATTTTGAAAAGATACAAAGAAAACTTGTTGATTTTATTGAAAACAAACGAATCCCGCCGAAGCGGGTTTCTCGGAGGCCGAAGCCATAATTAATACTACTCTATCAAAATCGTTATTTTGTGTCAAGTGGGGCAATGTGGAAAACTCACGTCTACGGGGGGTGTATGTTATACTAAGACAAGAAAGTTCCGCGGGGCTTTTCGGTGGGTAAGCGAAATAGCGGCAAGAAAAAATCAAAGCGTAGCTTGGGATACAGAAAAATCGCAAGCCAATTAGGGCGTGAAGGGCTTGCAGTCGGACGCGCGGGAGAGGAGCGCGTTTTAAAAGCGTTCTTG
Organism: uncultured Candidatus Saccharibacteria bacterium; assembly: GCA_964556765.1. GTDB lineage: Bacteria > Patescibacteriota > Minisyncoccia > Phycocordibacterales > UBA2135 > JACPBB01. The sequence continues at coordinate 22,394 of CAZKXD010000002.1, forward strand.
TCTCTTGATTTAAAAAATGCCGTTCCGTCTTGGTGGAGGGGGATTCGCGCGGCAACGCGCGATGAGGATGCGCGCGGGATTGACCACGTCGTGCACACCGATTGCGGAGATTTATTTTTGCAGATTAAGACGTCTCTTTTCAAAGAAGGCGGCGAGTTCTCGGAGCGAAACGACAACGATGTTCCCATTGTGCGTATTAATCTTAAAGATTCGGACGCCGAAATCAGAAAACGAATAATTCAGGTTATCGGCGAGGAACGCCTAAAGATGATGCATACAGATTAGGCCACGGTGGCCTATTTTTTATGTGTTAATAATTTTCTCTTGCGTCCCGCACGGCAGGATATATTATTATAATATAATTTATAATGATACTGTTTTGTCGGTGAATATTGTAATCACTTTTATATCTACTGTAGTATGCGACTTGCAACCAGATTTTCTCTTATCACGGCAATTTTTTTGATTGGGCTTGCGGCGGCCCTAAGCATTGTCGTTTCAATGTCTCTGGAGAAGCAAATGATTGAAACGACCCGTTCATATGCCGCGGACCTAGTTCGGATATATGCCCAAAAGGAACTTACCGCACAGGATTTTCTTACAGAGGATGCCGCTGATGGATGGACACACTTCCGCCAATTTTCAGATGAAATTGTTCACGCATCCAACGTTGTCAGAATTAAAATCTGGGATCGTTCCGCCCATGTTGTATTTTCAGATGATGCGGCAATCGTTGGCGAAAGATTTCCGGAAAATGAAGAGCTTGGGAAAGCAATACGGGGAGAAACCGTTGTCAAAATACAGAAATTAGTTAAATCAGAAAATAGGTCGGAGCAAAACTATCCCCGACTTTTAGAAGTGTATGTGCCGGTACTCTTATCGGGGAATGGCGAGCCTGTCGGGGCCGTTGAAGTTTATTTTAATCTGGATAATTTAAACACATCTCTGCGCGATACGCGTATTCTCATTGATGCTCTTATTTTTATCACCGCGCTCTTTTTCTGGATTGTTTTGTTTTTTCTGTTTAGAAAAATTGTGCAAACGCCGATGCAAGAAGTTGAAAAGTTTAAATTGGCCGTGGAAAATGCGGAAGAGCACATTATTATCACCGATGCCGACGGGATTATCCTGTATGCAAACAAAGCCGCCGAGAGAATTACGGGATATTCACTTGCGGAGATGATTGGGAAAAGACCATCGCTGTGGGGTAAGCAAATGCCTAAAGAATTTTATGATGCGTTATGGAAGACCATAAAGGAAGATAAAAAAACTTTTCACGGTGAAGTGACTAATCGCAAAAAAAACGGCAGAATGTATGTCGCCGATACGCTCATTACGCCCATTGTCGGCGATGACGGAAAAATTGATTTTTTTGTCGGCATTGAGCGCGATTTGACAAAAGAAAAAGAAGCGGAAAAAATCCAGCAGGATTTTCTTGCGCTCGCTTCCCATCAATTGCGTACGCCGCTTTCGGGAACAAAATGGCTTATTGAAACGATGCAACGGGAGATTATCGGGAAGATTAACAAAAAACAGAGAGAGTATCTAAATCAAATTTATAGTATCAATGAGCGTATGATTAAATTGGTGCTTGATATGTTAAGCGCCCTGCAGCTTGGTGGCGAAGTAACGCAAACAAAGAAAGAGTCGGTTTCTGTCTCGGATCTTTACGACGATATTGTTTTGATGGTTGATACGGCGGCACAAGCGAGAGGCGTGTCAATCAAAAGCAACATAAAAGAATACAAAAATCTTGTTGTGCGCGCCAATAGAGAGTTTCTGAAACAAATACTTGAAAGTTTAATTTCCAATGCCATCAATTATTCCAATTCCGGACAACAAATAAATGTGAATGTTAAAGAAGATGCCGGCGCGGTCGTGTTTGAGGTGAAAGATTTTGGAATCGGGATTCCCGAGGAAGAGCAGAAAAGGATTTTTGAACGTTTTTATCGTGCATCTAACGCAAAAGCTCTCAAACCGGACGGTACGGGTCTTGGTTTATATATTGCGCATATGCTTGCCGAAAGAACGGGGGTAATGATTACCTTTGAATCTAAAAAAGACGCGGGAGCGACATTTTATGTGCGAATTCCAAAGTAAGTTATGAACACTGGACTATTTGCGCCATAGCGCTGTTTTGTTTTATAATTAGTATGAAAAATAAAGATATAAACGCGTGTAAAGTGTACTGTTCAAATCGTTTAATTTTTGCTATTGCATATGAATAAAATTTTGATTGTTGAAGATGAAGAATTTCTGGTTCAAGCGTTAAAAGACAATCTGCAAGCGGAACATTGTGTCGTTGACGCGGCGGCGAACGGAGAAGATGCGTTGGAGCGGATACGACAAAATCGTCCCGACCTTATTTTGCTTGACCTTTTGATGCCAAAGAAAGACGGGTTTTATGTGCTGGAGGAAATAAAAAAGAACCCCGCGTGGAAATTAATTCCGATAATTGTTCTCTCAAATCTTGGTGGCGACGCTGACATTAAACGCGCCCTTGAAATGGGGGCGGATGATTATTTTGTGAAATCGCAACACCCGATTGAAGAAGTTGTTGAAAAAATAAAAGAATATCTCGGTGGACAAAAACAATCTAAAACAAAATAAGGCATATGGTAAAAATCGCGTGCGCGGTGAGGGGG
>CAZKXD010000003.1:0-982 GCA_964556765.1 uncultured Candidatus Saccharibacteria bacterium
TTCTCTTTTCTAAAAAAGAGAAAGGCGGCGTATCCGCAAGTTGCATCCCAAATTTGCCAGCTCCACTTTTGATATTGACAAAAACATTTGGAACAATAGAATCTTGAGAGCGTGTACCGAAGGAGCGATTTTGCCGATGAGAAAAAACCAAACACGGGCAAAACAGCGCTTAACGGAAAAACTGTTGAAATGTAAAAAATGCGGATGCGAATTTGAATTATCCTCCGGGCATACGGGCAATATCACCGTAAGGCATGAACCAAAACAAATATCCGACTCAATCTGCGGAGCATCCATAGAAACAGCGTGTCCCCGTTGTGGAAAGACGGTCGCTTTTTAACCCCTACGCTACAGACATATAGAGCATATGGGGAGTTATGAGCCGCACAATTATTGTGCGGTTTTTTGATATGTGCATAATCATTTAGAAAAACCCTATTTTCTGATATACTATATATTATTTGTAATACAAACCGTATATGGACAATCAAGCATATTGCGTTAAGTGTAAAGCAAAGCGAGCGATGAAGGACCCCAAAGAAGTCAGTTTTGCGGGGAAAGGCGGCGGAGAGAGAAAAGCAATGTCCGGCACCTGTGAAGTCTGCGGCACAAAAATGTTCAGGATTCTTCCGAAAACACCGCCGGCGACAACCGTATAACAACGTCCATTCTCGCGCTGATATACAATTAAAAATCTCCGCACGCGGAGATTTTTAATTTCTTTCTGATATTTCATACGGGATTTCCAGATATAGAAAAACCCCGCCGCGACGCACGCAACGGGATATGTTTTTATATAATGCCTTCGCACACACACCGGTCGTTATGGCACGCGCAACACTCAAACGAATACTTCTTCCACACCAATTCATCAAATGACTGGAGCTCAAAGCGAGTGGCGATTGCAAACATCCACGAAACAACATCCGCCATCTCTTCTTCCATCTCCTCCCGCATTCCGTGACGGTATGCCCTACTCACC
>CAZKXD010000003.1:1098-3118 GCA_964556765.1 uncultured Candidatus Saccharibacteria bacterium
GCGTTTTCGGTTCTCTTCCCTCTCGGTCTCGCCGCAAACGCCGGAGAATTTCTTCTTTGTTTTCCAATACGACCGGATGCTCCAACCCGCACATACAGCCGGAATCACGAAGACAGTAGGAGCATACACCGGGATATTTCCTCCACAACGCTTCGTGAATATCCACGTCCAAGCGATTCGCAACAGCGGTAAGCCATGAAAAGATGTTCGGCAACTGAATTTGAAATTGCGATATCCTGTCTTTGCGCGCGAGCTCCATAGCAATAGCAATTTCTTCAACAAGGCGCGCAACAAGTTCAAGGTCAGTATACTGTTTGTTCTTGTCGGAATATATGTGCGCAAACATTTCTTGAAACCCCACAACTGTATGCGGGCGTTCCAGGCGCGGCGGCTTCTCAATGTGTATCTTGCGGTTGCATTTCACCACGCGTTTGTCCACAATCATACTTCCTCTTTTATTGTTCTGCATAAAATATATCAATCGCCCACTTTACCGTCAACAAATAAACGGGGAAATTTTAATAATCGCGACGGCGCCCGCCATTGCAAAAAGAGTTTTTTTGTTTATAATCCAGCACAGAACACGCGAAACCGCACATTGGAGACAGCGTATGATGAACCATCACGTTGATATAGTCAAGAGTCACGGAGAATTACAAAAACGGGTCCGCGCGCTGGGAACGGCAATCACAAAAGATTACGCGGGAAAAGACCTCGTCCTCGTCGGCGTTCTAAACGGGGCATTTGTATTTCTAGGTGACCTCGTGCGAAGCATACACACACCGCTTGCTATTGATTTCATACGGCTTGAGTCATATATAGACACACATTCCACCGGCAGATTGCGCATCACCGCGAACCTCGCACAATCCATAGAGGAAAAAGATGTGCTTGTGGTAGAAGATATTGTTGACTCCGGACGAACGCTAGAATTCCTGCTACCCTATCTTCGGGCGCAAAATCCGGCATCACTTAAGGTGTGCGCGCTTCTTTCAAAGCCGAGCAGGCGAACGGTGGATGTTGTTATTGATTACTGCGGATTTGAAATCCCCGACGTGTTTGTAATCGGCTACGGAATGGATTTCAACGAAAAATTCCGCAATCTTCCAAACCTCTACGCGCTATAAACACGCGCGACACATTCAAAGCGAGCGCTCTGCGCTCGCTTTTGCGTATCGCCTATAATTATGTACAATGCACTGCAGATACACGCGGAGAAAATCAAATGCAAACGACAGCAGAAACCTCTATTCCTAAGCTTGTTTTAACCGGAGGTCCGTGCGGAGGAAAAACAACCGGACTGCACTATCTGATGGAAAAACTGCGTGATTACGGATTCGTCGCGGTTGTCGTTCCCGAAATTGCCACCGAGTTCATCAGCGGAGGTATCGCGCCCAATGCGAACGGACTTACTCCGGAACAGTTTGAAGAATTCATTTTTCACGAAATGATACGGCGAGAGGCCGTATATGCGGGAATGGCGCGCAAAATAAATACCCCAAAGAAAGTCCTCTTGTGCGACCGCGGACTGTTTGACATTCTTGCCTATGCCAATCCTGAACAGTTTTATTTCTGGCTTGACGCGCGCGGGCTTGACGTACTGAGTGGCAGAGATGCGCGATATAAAGCCGTATTTCATCTCGTTACCGCGGCGCTCGGGGCAGAAACATTTTATACGCTTGAGAACAATAACGCCCGCTCTGAAACACCGGAACAGGCGCGAGAACTGGATGCGCGCATTTTGCGGGCATGGACCGGGCGCGAGCACGTTCACATCATTGATAACAGCACCGATTTTAAAGGAAAAATGCGACGTCTTCTGAAGGCGGTGTGCCATGAACTCGGAATCCCCGTGCCGCTTGAAATTGAAAGAAAGTTTTTGATTCAAAAACCGAACATACGAAACTTCGGCGACCCGCCTCAAGCAATTACCATAGAGCAAACATATCTGCGAGGCGACGACCCGTTGGTTGAACGGCGCGTGCGAAAGCGCATGCAAGGCAACAGCGTTATGTTTCTT
>CAZKXD010000003.1:3132-15506 GCA_964556765.1 uncultured Candidatus Saccharibacteria bacterium
GTTCTGAAAAGGAATGGCCGATATCGGAAACGCGATACCTTTCCGCGCTTGCGTACGAACGCGCCCCCGACTCAATCACCGTACGAAAAATTCGTATGTGTTTTACATACCGCAATCAGTATTTTGAAATGGACCGTTTTATCTCGCCACACCCCGACCTTTGGCTTCTTGAAATTGAACTCACCGAGGAACAACAAGAAATTGAACTGCCCACGTTCATACGCATCGTTAAAGAGGTAACCGATGATTCATCATTCAGCAACCGAGAACTGGCCCGCATTTCACCCTGATGCTATGTGCCCCGCGCCGCGGGGCTTTTTCTTTGATTGATTTGACCCGTTGCGCGTGATAGCATCTGCAATAGAATATGCATAAAGGAAATATCACAATGTCTCATGGATGTAACAACACAAGCGCGGGACAGATTATTCGCCGAGACGGAAAAATAGCGGTGATTGAACGGATGTATTATCCCGAATCCTTTGCGTTGCCGGCTGGCCATGTGGATGATGGGGAAGATTTTGCCACTGCGGCGATACGCGAAACAGCGGAAGAAGTCGGCATCACCATTGACGAAAACAGGTTAGTCTTTACAGAAGATATAGACAATCCATGCAAGAGAGGGCCACGCCATATGTGGAGAGTATACGATGCTGTCCGTCATCATGGGGCGCTCAAAGCGGAGAGCGACGCAAAAGAAGCACGCTTTGTTACTTTGGATGAATTGCAAAATATGGCGCGCCGAACGGAATACTTTATGAAAAAATACAATATCCCGTATGACCGCGTCGGAGAATTAACCATTGCCATCTTTGGGAAAAATGCCGCCGACAAAGCCACTGACCCCGAGTGGTCGGCAGATATCGGGCTTGAGCCGGTCTGGTACTATATGCTCAAAAAGCTGAACGTAATTCAATAGTCTCTATAGACGATAGAAAAACCGAGCGCGCAATATCCGCCGCCCGGTTTTTAATTTGGCGCGGATACAATGCGTGATACAATGAACGTATGAAGTCCGTGGTATTTTGCACCAGCCAGCGATTCCGCTTTGAGCTTGATGAATTTATAAAAAATCTGCAAGCACAAGCGCAAAAACGCGATATGTATTTAATGATATTCACGCCTAACTTTGACGGGGATGACCCGTCGCTCGCTCACATGCACGAGCGAGACCGCCTAAGCAACGCGCTATATCGCGCAACCGTTGCGGGAAAAGTATACGACCATCTGTTCAGAAAGGTTCGCGTCGCTGATGTATGTTTTGTGTTTAACAAAGACGGCTATATCGGCGCGAATACTTCGGGAGAACTGTTCGCGGCGGCAGTTTTGGGAAAAACCGTATATGCGCTTGATAAACGAATGTTGATGGGAACGTATCCCCACGACCTGTATGAAGAACCCGCGCCGCATAAACTTGTCCACGAGATCGTTTCCACGCCGGAAGAATTATTGCAACGGCTGCTCTAGGGGCGCACTGACAACGCGAACGCATATTTGATTTTTTGCGCGCCATACGCTATACTATCTTTCATCTGAAACAAGACAGAATCAGAATAAATAACCGCATACGAGCACCGCAGTTGCGGATAATCGGCGCCCAAGGTGAAAATTGGGGCATATTGCCATTTGCCGAAGCGCTCGCAAAAGCCCAGGAAATCGGGCTTGATTTAATAGAAATATCTCCCGATGCCAACCCGCCGGTCGCCAAAATAATGGATTATGGTAAATTCTGTTACGAACAGAAAAAGAAAGAGCGCGGAGTAAAAAATACGAGCTTTGAAACAAAATCTCTTCAAGTCAAAATAGGAACGGGTGAACACGACCTCGCGCTTAAAGCAAAAAAGGCTTCCGAATTTTTACAAGATGGGCATCGAGTTAAAATAGAATTGTTTTTGGGCGGACGCGCGAAATATCTTGATAAAAATTTTCTGCAAGAACGATTGAACCGAATTTTACATCTTGTCGCGGGAAATTATAAAATTTCCGACGGACCCAAAAAAAGTCCAAAGGGGCTTATGGTGATATTGGAAAAAAGTAAATAAAAATAACTCAAAACGCGCAAAATTATTACATTATGACAAAAACAAACAAATCATACACGAAACGGCTGAAGGTGACAAAAACCGGGAAAATTCTTATAAAAAAAGCCGGTGGTAATCACTACAACGCCAAAGAAAAACGCGCGACACAACTGGCGCGAAAAAAATGGCAGCCATTCCCTATGAAACGCAAAGACCAGAAACGCTTTATGCCGTTTTAAGATAGGGGGACACAAAAAGGACCGAGTTAATTATAATTTTATTCGTTATCATATATACATTTTGATATGACCAGAGTAAAACGGGGGACAACTTCATTAAAACACCGCCGGAATATCCTCAGAAAAACAAAAGGGTATCGTTTTGGAAGAAGCAAGAAAGAGCGGCAGGCGAAAGAAGCCCTGCAACATGCCGGCGTGTATGCGTTCGCTCATCGACGAAAAAAGAAAGGTGATTTTCGAAAAATGTGGAACATAAAAATAAACGCGGCGGCGCGAGAACACGGGGTGTCGTATAGCGTATTTATGCACGCGCTCACGCAGAAAAAAATCGGATTAAACAGAAAAATGCTTGCCGAGCTTGCGGAACACAAACCTGACATATTCGCCAAAATAGCAAAGGAAGCGCTTGTCTAAAACAAAAATACTCCGCCATAGCGGAGTATTTTTGTTTTTGTCTGCGTATTTCTATACGCCTCATTAACCGTTCGCTTGATTACAAAAGAATATCCCGCTCACCGCCAATCTTCTTTCCATCCGCAATAGATTCATATAATCGCCCATATTCCCGCTTCTCTTGTTTGACAAGCTCAATGACTCTTTCCACAAGCGCCTTCGGGTCAGAATCAAAAACAACTTTATCGTTCGGCCGATGCGCTTTTTCTATGATATGCCGAATAACTTCTCCCGTTGACCACTCTCCCTCCAATACGCCGAGTGGTTTTTTGTCCTCATATGCGATGGTAAATTCGTTGATGGTTCCGATCCTTCCGCATCCCACAAAGACCGCGTCAGCGGCCCGAGTCAGTAAAAGATTCCTTCCGGAAAAACCAAATCCGGTATATACAATGAGGTCAAGATAATCGAGCGGAAGATTATACACTTCATTGTGTTCGTGTTCGCTTCCGGCGGGAGAAAATCCAATGGAAAATCCGCCCGCTTCCTTTGCGCCCTTCGCCGCCCAAAATGGAAATCCCGTTGTTGCCCCCGTTACGAGAATAGCGCCGTGTTTCACCACCTCCGCGCCCAATTCTTGCGCTTTAACAAGCGCGCTCTCGCCGCAATTCCCCGTTTCAGCGGCTCCGGAAATGCAAAGTTTTAATTTAAGATGAATGTGTTTTTTATCTTCTGGAAACATACGATAAGTATAGCATAAAAAATCAAGCGTGGCGTCAAAAATCAACATTAAAAATCTATTTCAACGAAATCGCCCTGCCGCGGCGCAACCGCATTAACGCCCAAATAGTCGCGTATGCGTTGCGTCAAAAACGCGGACGATTTCATCTCTCCCATTACCACAAAAACCTTCCGCAAAGAATCAACCCCTTGCTCTACGAAATGAAGCAGTGCATCCATATCTTTGTGCGCCGAATATCCCCTGATTTCCGCGATATGCGCGCGCACTTCTATTTTTTTCCCCGCGATATCTACTTTTTTCGCGCCCTCAAGCAAATCTCTCCCCATACTTTTTGGTGGCTGATACCCGACAATAAGCACCGTGGCGCTTGGATCCGAAATATATTGTTCCTCGTGATGTATAATCCTGCCCCCCATTGATATGCCGGAACCGGCAATAATGATTTTGGGGTTCGGAATGTTATAAATTTTTCTTGATTCTTCGACGCTTCGCGTCAAGCGCAACTGTTTAAATGAAAACAAATCATTCCCCGAATCAATGATATATTTTACTTCCTTATTAAAATAATCGCCGTATCGCTTGTATACATCAAGCGCGCGTATTGCAAGCGGAGAATCAATAAAAACGGGCATCGGCGGAACCTGATGCCTTTCTATCATAAACTCTATCTCAAATAAAATTTCTTGCGTACGCTCTATTGAAAAAGCGGGAATGAGCAACACCCCGTTCTTTGCGACCGTCTCCTCAATAATGTCTTCGAGAATTTCTCTGCGCATATCCCGCGACTCGTGGTTTCGGTCGCCATATACGCTTTCCATTATCAGATATTCCGTTCCGGTGATTGATTCGGTATCGGAAAGAAGCGGCGCGGGAGAATTCCCCAGATCACCCGTAAAAACCAAGGTCTTGCCGTTGCGAGAAAATTCAATCATCGCGGAACCAAGAATGTGCCCCGCGTCTTTCAGAGCGACCGAAACATCGTCTCCGAGAGGAAGCGTTTCGTGATAGGGGATCGTTTTCCAAAGTGACATTGTTTTTTCAACATCTTCTTTTCCATATAACGGCGGCTTTCCGCTTTGCTCTGACTCTTCTTTTAATATACCGACCGCGTCGGAAAGGGCGATTTCAGCGAGGTCTTTTGTCGGAGGCGTAGAATAAATAACACCCGTAAATCCTTCGCGTGTCAACTTGGGAAGTCTCCCGATGTGATCAATGTGCGCGTGGGTCACAAACACGTACGGCACAGTCGCGGGATTATATGGAAAAGATTCCGCATTCCTGTCATCGCACATATCACACCCCTGAAATAACCCGCAATCAACAAGTATTTTCTGTTTCTCCGTTTCAATCAGAAAATTAGAGCCGGTAACTTCTCCCGTGCCGCCATAAAATGTTATTTTTGTTTTAGTTTCCATGATTGAAAAAACGAGGAAATGCCGCGCGTGTGTACAAAAAATAAATACCCGCGCACAGAGCGCCGACGCTATCGGCAACCAAATCAGTAACCGTATCAAAAAAATAATCGGGTGAGCGCGAGAGCGTGCTGTCAAGAAGCACTTCGTATGTCTCCCACAATATGCCGATAAAAAACGCGGCGCATACCGCAAAAAGCACATACACGATGCGCGAACGCCGCACTTCACTATTTGTCATCACGCGCGTTACAAAAAACCATAGCATAACGCCCCCCGCCCAAAATCCACCGAGAAAATGAATTGCGAGGTCAAACCACCACCACTTCCAATATAAAAAAAAAGCATTTCCCAAAATATGCGCAACCGTCATCGCTAACAGAACAAAAAAAAGTGTTACAAAAAAAGTATCCCTAAGCATACGCGCATTATATCATACCCCGTACATAGAAAGATCCCGAACGCGCGGGACCTTTCAAAGAGGTCAAGGTCTGCCCATTATGCAATACGTGGGTGCCCGCAGAAGACTGTCTCCGAACGAATCGGCGGACGGCCCCAATTAGAGCTCCCTATGAGCAAACTATATTGGACATGCTCAACCTCTATGTATAGTATACGCGATATGCGGGCGGGCGGCAAATCCGCGTATCAACAAAAAGAAACTCCCGTATTTAATAACTGAAGTATTTTTAACGTATTATATATTTTTGAGTTTACGTGCATATAATTCCTTGCTTCAATTTGTCACGATCGTGACAAATTGAGGTTTGACACTTAATAGATAGTAATGCGCGGTGTTGTAATACGCACAGGGTGTGTGATTCACGCTAATCGCGCGCTATTGGATATTTTTAGATACCGCGAGGAGTGTTATTCCAACAGCCCGTCTAAATTAACATCATATAAAATCTGTTCTTGCACCAGGCGATATTGCACCAGCTCATCTTCTTTGAACCAATGGCGTATTTCTTTCTCCGCCTCCGCCACCGTGCCTGACGCATGAACCAAATTGCGCACCGAGCGGCCATCGCTGTCCGACATTTGATATGAATCAAGAACATAGTCTCCGCGGATAGTGCCCACGTCTGACCTAAGCGGTTCTGTTCCCCCCGTTATTTTACGCACTAATTCAACCGCGTGGGCGCCCTGCCAAACCATTGCCAAAACCGGTCCGCTCGTCATATATTTCATAAGACACTTGAGAATTCTGTCGGTAATTTCCAGAGGGTCTTCCGACGGCGGTGTAAGCCCTTTATCACGATATCCTTTTATGGTTTTTTCTCCGGTTATCCTCCGCCACTGCGGTTCAAGCGTATAGTGTTTTTCTATATGTTCCTCGGTCGGCACCGTCATTTTAAGCGCGACAAGCTTTAATCCGACTCGTTCATAACGCTTTATGATTTCTCCCGCAAGAGAACGCTGAAGTCCATCCGGCTTTATTAACACGAGCGTTCGTTCATTTTTATAATGAGACATATATTGTATACGGATATATTAGTGATAACTATATAATACACACAATATACGCTATTGTACGATTAAAATCCAACGCTATTTTAACTACATTTCAGCGCGTTAAAATTTCCGCGCCATTTTTGGTGACCAAAATCGTGTCTTCAAAATGCGCGCTTCGCTTGCCGTCTTTTGTTTTAAACGTGTATCCGTCTCGGTCAAGCGCCACATATCGCGACCCTTCATTCACAATCGGCTCAAGCGCCAAAACCATCCCTTCAACAATTTCCACCCCTTCTCCCGCCTTTCCCCAATTGGGAATATACGGCTCTTCGTGAACTTTTTTGCCGACACCGTGCCCCCCGAGTTCTTCAATAATTGAAAAACCGCTTTTTTTAATATATGTTTCAATCGCATATCCAATATCGCCGATATGCGCGCCCGGACGAACCGCAGCGATGCCTCTATCCAACGCTTCACGAGTTGCCGCAATAAGTTTCCGCGCGCCCGCGTCAACACTCCCAACGGAAATCGTACGCGCCATATCGGTAATAAATCCTTTGTGCGATAACCCTATATCAAGACCAACAATATCACCGTCCTCGAAAAATGTTTCATCGGGAATGCCGTGCACAACATTGTCGTTGACCGAAATACAGAGCGTTGCCGGATACGGGCGTTTTGCGCCACGCGGTTTATAATTCAAAAATGCCGGCTTATCACCGCCCTCTTTGATCAGTTGTTCGGCATACGCATCAAGCTCGCGAGAACTGACGCCTTGAGAAACATTCTTTATCACGGCGCACAAAACAGCGGCAAGTCGCCTGCCGCTTTCTCGCGCTATGTTTTTTTCTTTTTCGGTACGTACAATACTCATTTGTATATGCCCCTAAATTATCCGCGGAGCACTCCTTTCGCATGGAGCGCCTCCATAATACGAGCGTGTATATCATTCGGGTCTCCCGTCCCGTCTATGTCTATGATTTTATTTTTATTGCGGAAAAAATCAATCACCTTAATCGTGTACTTATAATATTCACCGAGACGCGTCTGGATTTTCTCCGGCGTGTTGCTGTCTTTACGTCCGCGTTTCAATTGCCGCGCCACGATTTCTTCATCAGGAACGTCCAAATAAACGCATGCGTAATTCCTGCCCAGCCACGTTGCTATCGTATCAAACATTTCTGCTTCCAAAAGTTTGCGGCCGGTGCCCTCAAAAACAACCCCTTCTCCGTCTTTTAAAGTGAACAATCCTTTCTGAAATACATACACGGAAAGCCAGTCCGGCATAAGATACCCGTTATCCATATCTTCGCGGATGCGTTTTCCCAAAAGCGTATCCTGTTCTTGTGTTTCGCGGAACCAATCTCCCGAAGAAAAAAAAGAAAAATTTAATTTTTTCTGGATTAGGCGGGCCTGTGTTTCTTTTCCGGAGCCCGTTTTTCCAACCATAAGAATGGTATCAATCTGCGCCATATACTAATATTCGCGCATAGAAATCTGCGCGTCAATCTTTTTAATGAGGTCAAGCACAACAGAGACCACAATCAAAAGCGCCGTTCCGCCAATCGCGAACGCGGCGATACCGGTCGCGCCCTGCATAATAAGCGGGAGTACCGCGACAATCCCGAGAAACACCGCGCCGACAAGCGTAATGCGTGTTAAAATCTTGGCAATATACTCCGCCGTCGCGCGCCCCGGACGAACGCCGGGAATAAACGCTCCGCTTTTTTGGAGATTCGTTGAAAGAGATTCGGGGTCAAACGTAACCGCGGTATAAAAATAGGTAAAGAAAAATACCAACACAAAATATAATCCCGAATAAAATATCGGATTCTGAAAAACGCTCAAAAGCGCGCTTGAAACGGCGCTGACAATCGCGTTGCTCGTATTCGCGAGAAAATTTACAATCATTTGCGGAAACAACAATATTGATAGCGCGAATATAATCGGAATAACGCCCGCTTGATTCACGCGTAACGGCAGATATGTTGAAACGCCGCCGTATACTTTTTGACCGCGAATTCGTTTTGCGTATGTAATTGGAATGGGACGTTCCGCTTCCGTTATAAATACAATACCCGCGACAATGAGAATCGCCGCAAGAATAAAACCGAGATACAAAGGAACCTGACTGACGGTAAATGTGAAAACAAGCTGTTGGAGCGTTGAGGGCAGTGCCGCGACAATACCCGCAAAAATAATAAGAGACACTCCGTTTCCAATGCCAAACTCCGAGATAAGCTCACCTATCCACATAAGAAGAACCGAGCCCGCGGTGATAACGAGAATATTCGCAAACTGCTCAAAAAATGAAAGGTGCTCTAAAATTCCCTGTCTCGTCAGAAGCGTTAAAAGACCGAATCCCTGCAGTAAGGCAAGAGGAACCGTCAGCAACCGTGAGTATTGTATAAACTTTTTTTTACCCGCCTCTCCTTCTTCGTGATACAGCGCCTTCAGTTTTGGAGACATAACCGTCAAAAGTTGCATAATGATGGATGCCGTAATGTATGGCGCGACGCCGAGCATAACAATTGAAAGATTGGAAAGCCCTCCCCCTGAAAAAATATTCAAAAGTCCGAAAAATTGATTATTGGAAAAAAACTGTTCAAGGCGCAAGCTGTCAATACCCGGAATGGGGATGGTCGCCAAAAGTCTGAACAAAATAAGCGCTCCTAAAATGAAGAGCACCCGATTCCTGAGCGTTGAATCTGTTATAACCAATTTTATTTTTTGGACAAATGTTTCCATAATTACCGTGTAGCGTACATCGTATACCGTAAAATGTTTTACGCTTTGCGTTTTACGCTTTGCGTTATTTCTCCTCCCGCTTTTTCAATCTTTTGTTTCGCCTCTTTTGAAACGGCGAGTCCCGAAAAAATCAGCTTCTTTTTTATATCTCCGTCTCCCAATATCTTGACAGCCGGCACTCGTCCGCTTTTTGCGCGCACTAATTTTTTCTGAACTAAAATCGCGGGGGAAACAGACGCTCCATCCGGAAATATATCGAGCGCGCGCAAATGCACCACAAACGGCTTGTGCTGGATGGAAACAAACGCGTATCCTCGTTTTTTATGTATTTTTTTAATGGTATCGCGCAGTTCCGGACGCAGTTTTCTGCCCGCACGCGCTTTCTGCCCTTTAATTCCTCTGCCGGAATATGTGCCGCCCGAAGCGCCCCTGCCAACTCGTTTTGGTTTTTTCCGTTTTGTGTTTGATTGTATGTTGTGTAATTGCATACGATTATATTTTATATTGATTTGTTGTGCACCGTTTTAAGCGCGTGTATCGCGGCAAGCGCATTATTTAATTTATTTTTACTTCGAGAAAGTATCTTCGCGGTGATATCGGTAAGCCCCGCCAAATCAAGCACTGTTCGCACCGAACTGCCCGCGACAAGCCCTCTTCCTTTTGCCGGAATAAGAACAACGCGCGCGCTTCCTAATTTTATTTCCGTTTCGTGCGGAATTGACATAGACGGAGTAACCTCAACTTTAATCATTTTCTTTTTTGCGTTTCTAATCGCTTTCTCTATTGCGAGCGCCGTGTCGGACGCCTTTCCCACACCGACGCCGACAGACCCTTTTTTATCTCCCAACACAATCACGACGCTAAAACTGAAGCGCCTTCCGCCCGCGACCACACGGGCAACGCGGCGCACATCAATTACTTTTTGAGCAAACTCGGAAACGGCGCGGCGCGTTCGCGGCTTTTTCCCGTGCGGAGAAAATTTCTTTGACCATCCCGCGTCGTTACCGTCCGAGCGAAAGCCGCGCCGTTGGTCGCGCCTCGGTTTTCGTTCAAAAGGCGTCGCGGGCGCGGCACCCACCGGTTTCTGATTATTGTTTGTGCGCATAGGTATTGCCATAGTATGTGATTAAAACTGTAAACCTTCTTTTCTCGCGGCATCCGCAAGATCCCGTATCACTCCCGTGTATAAAAATCTGCCGCGGTCAAAAACAACGCTTACGATATTTTTTTTCTTTGCTTTTTGTGCAACGTCCGAACCAACCTCCGCCGCAAGCGCCCTCATTGAAACTTTTTTCCCTTTTCCGCGAGAAGACAGCGCGAAATCGGAAGACGCGACAACGGTAATTCCTTTTTCATCGTTTATAATCTGCGCATAAATATGTTTATTTGATTTATACACCGAAAGACGCGGGCGTTGCGACGTTCCCTGCAGTTTTGCGCGCGTTCGCGCGCTTCGACGGTTTCTGCCCGCTATTTTTTTTGTGTGTGTCTGATACGTCATAATTAAAAACTACGCGGCGCGTTTGCCCTGCTTCCTTCGGACAACCTCGCGCTCATACCGAATCCCTTTTCCTTTATACGGTTCCGGCCGTTTCCACGCCCGCACCGTTGCGGCAAATTGTCCGACTGATTCTTTATTATTTCCGGTAATTGTTACGCGATTTTTTACCACAACGACTTTTATGTCTTTAGGAATCTCCATCGTAATCGGGTGAGAAAAGCCGAGATGCAGTATAAGATTTGTTCCGGATATTTCCGCCTTATATCCGATTCCCTCAATGAGAAGATTTTTCTCATACGGCACGTTAACGCCCCGAATCATATTTTTAATGTGAGATGCCGTCGTGCCCCACAATGCGCGCGTAAAAATCGTTTCTTTTTTTGGACGTACGGTCACGGCGCCGTCCGCGACATCAATTGAAATAACGGGCAAAAAAGAACGCGAAAGTTCCCCGTGGGGCCCGTGCACCGTCACCGTATTATTGTCCACCCGCACGGTGGTGCTTGCGGGAATTTCAATAAGTTGTTTGCCGATACGAGACATGCCGAATGTATATGAGTATTAACGAATAATTAAATTTGAACGCCTACCATATTTTAAATAAAACCTCTCCCCCCGTTTTAAACTTGCGCGCCTCTTTTCCGGTAAGAACTCCCTTGGGGGTTGAAAGAATGAGGTCTCCGCGTCCTTGTCGGATGGGCTTAATATCGCGGAAGCCGGTATACATACGACGAGAAAGCTTTGAAATTCTGGACGCATACCGTATTTTAGGAGCCCCCGCTTCATACGCAATTCCGATTTCCAGATATTTTCGTTCCTTTTTCCCTTTTTTAGTAACTGACGCAATATACCCCTCTTTCAACAAAAGAGACGCAACGGAAAATTTCAGCTTGGAATACGAAATGGTAATCGACTCTTTTCGAGCAGACCCCGCATTTTGAATTCTATTTATCATGTCGCCGATCGGATCCATAAAAAAATTTAAAATGTAAAACTAAAAATGAAAAAATAATTTTGCGCCTTTCGTTTTTATTTTTTAATTTGAGCGACGCGGACTTACCAGCTTGATTTTCGGATACCGGGAATCATACCTTCGTTTGCAAGCTCTCTGAAACAAATACGACACAAATCAAAATCCCGCATATATGCCCGCGATCTGCCGCATCGAAAACAACGACGCGTAACGCGTGACTTATATTTTGGTTTTTTCTTTGATCGCGCGATGACTGATTTTTTCGCCATACAAATGAGGTACGTAAAAGGTATTGTATACAGAAAGCCGCAACAACACAACAATACAAGCCCTCGCCGGGCTTGTGTATTATACTAGCAAAATAATTAATGCGCTGTCAATGACCGCCGCCCGTGATTCAACGGGGTCACATCAGCGAGAAGCCTCGTCTTTTTTAAAGGGAAATCCGAGATGCCGCAGAAACGCTTCCGCCTCTTTTTTGTTTTTTGCGGTCGTAACTACCGTTATCGCCATTCCAAAAACATCTTTTAATTCTTCATCAACCGTTTCAGGAAATATCGTGTGCTCTTTTATCCCAATCGTATAATTCCCCACCTCATCAAGCGCCGCGCTTGATAAACCGCGAAAGTCTCGCGTCCGCGGCAATGCGATATTAAGCACTTTATCCAAAAAGCCATACATTCTGTTTCCCCGCAAAGTCACGACGAAACCGATTGTATCTCCCTGTCGCACCTTAAAAGATGCGATTGATTTTTTCGCTCCGCGCGGAGACGGTTTTTGCCCCGTAATTTTTGATAAGCGGTCGGCGATAAATTCATTTCTTTTTTTGTCCGATTGCGAAATTTTTCCCGTGCCCGAAGAAACCACCACCTTGTCAAGCCGTGGCGATT
>CAZKXD010000003.1:15516-24338 GCA_964556765.1 uncultured Candidatus Saccharibacteria bacterium
TTCTTATAATGAAACGCCTCTTTTAGGGCATCAAAAGATTTTTTTTCTTTTTCTTTTATAGAAATCATATGTGATGGTGATAAAACGACAACGCCGTATACTGTATCCGCTATATATTCGCGCCGCTTTTTTTGGAAACGCGGATTTTCTTTCCTTTTTGAATCTCAAGTCTCACGCGAACGCCCTTGCCCGTTTTGGGGTCAACAAGCTGAATATTTGAAACATGAACGGGCGCCGCCACATCAATAATCTGCCCCTTTTGTCCTCCGCGCCGCGGTTTTTGGTGCTTTTTCTTGATATTCACCCCCTCAACAACAACACGCGCATCCTTGTGCAATGCGGTAATTACTTTGCCGGTTTTACCCTTGTCTTTTCCTGATATTACAATAACGTTGTCTCCTTTCTTGATCTTCATGATATTAAACCACTTCCGAAGCCAAGCTGATAATCTTTTGGTATCCCAACTCCGCTATTTCATGCGGAATCGGACCGAAAACTCTTCCCGCCACCGGATCTTTTTTGCCTTTCTCTATGATGATAACCGCATTGTCATCAAACATAATATATGAGCCATCCTTTCTGCGAAACGGTTTCCTTTGCCGCACTACCACCGCATGCACAACATCTTTCTTTTTTATGAGTTTCCGCGGCTCCGCCTGTTGCACGGCAACAACCACAATATCTCCAAGTCGCGCATATCGTTTGCGTGTCCCGCCAAGCACTTTGAAAACGCGCCCGATACGAGCTCCGGAATTATCAGTAATCTTTACCAATGTTTGCGGTTGAATCATATTAATAATCTGAGTATAAAATTTTTGAGCGCTTCTCCCTCGCAAAATATAAGATTTTCAGGGTGAGAGGCGTTGATTTTATGATCGCGTATCGCTCTCCAAAACTCTAAAGTGTTTATCTTTGGAAATAGGCCTGCACTCCTCAATAGTGACGATTTCGCCAACTTTGTGCTTGTTTGTTTCGTCGTGCGCCTTATATTTCTTGCTACGTTTGCTGTATTTTTTATACTTCGGATGTTTGACATAACGGTTTACCAAAACAACGACCGTTTTGTCTAACGTATCAGAAACGATGGCGCCACGCAAACGCTTCGGCATTTTTTTTGATTGATTATTTTTTTGTTCGTTCATTGATTTCCGTCAAAATACGGGCGATATCCTTTCGCGTATTTCGCCCTTCTTTGACGTTTTTAATTTTACTGCCCGAAACGCCAAACCGAAACAGGCGCAAGGACTTTTGCTTTGACCCGAGCAATTCTTGTAATTCTTTATCCGTTTTTTCTTTTATATCTTTGCTTTTCATAAAACAATATAAAAAAGATTACTGTCATTATTCACGCATCACAACTCGTGTTTTTACCGGAAGCTTCGCGCCCGCCTTCCGCAGAGCGTCGCGCGCAATATCCTGCTTAACTCCGTCAATCTCAAAAAGAACTCTCCCGGGCAAAACTTCCACTTCATATCCCTCAACATCTCCCTTTCCTTTTCCCATACCAACCTCCGCCGCCTTCCTGGTATACGGCCTGTCGGGGAATATGCGAATCCACATCTTTCCCGTTTTGCTTACCATGCGCGTTAACGCTTTTCTTGCCGCTTCAATCTGGCGAGCATTAATCCTCCCCGAAGTTGTTGACTTGAGTCCAAAAGAACCGAAACTCACGGTTACGCCGCGAGAAGCGATGCCTCTCTTTTCAGGAGATTTTCTCCCTCTCTGCCATTTTCGATGTTTTACTTTTTTAGGAAATAACATACCTGTTTTTTATTTTGGGCTCGTTTCTCCGGCGAACACTTCTCCTCTATAAATCCATACCTTTATGCCGATAATCCCGTATGGCAAATATGCGCGTTCTCGCGCGAAATCAACGTCTGCGCGAAATGTCTGAAGCGGAACCATGCCCCATTTTATTTTCTCTCGTCTGCCCATTTCCGCGCCACCCAAACGGCCCGAAAGGGCAATGCGCACGCCCTTCACTCGTTTGTTCGCGATAACTTTATCCATCGCCTGCTTTATAACACGCCGAAACGGCAATCGTTTTTCCAGCCCTTCCGCGATCATTTGGCTTACCACCGCGGCGTTTGATTCCGGAGAACGAACCTCTTCTATCTCAAGTTTAATTTCTTTCGCCGGCACCTTTAACTTGGAAACAAGCGCTCGAATTTCTTCTTTGAGTTTGAGGGACCCCTCTCCCTGTCTGCCGATAATCATTCCGGGACGCGCGGTTTTAATAATAACCTTAAGCACTTCATTGTTGCGCTCCATTTCTATGGACCCAACATACATGCCACGAAGCCGTTTTTTTAAATATTCAGACAATAAAACATCCGCGCGCAAAAACGCCTTGTATTGGCTTCCCGCATGAAACCACCTCGATTTCCAATCTCGGATAATTCCCAAACGATGCGCGTACGGATGTACATTATGAGTCATACGATAGTAAAAAATGAGTTAAAAAATTAAGAATTGCGTGTGTATTATTTTTCTTTTACGGACTTTTTGACTGCTTGATTCTTCGTTATCCCGCGTCCCGCGCCCCGTTTTGCCTTTTCTGACGAAGGTTTCTTGTCCGCGGACATTCTCTCGGCAAGCTCTATCAACACCCTGCTCGTGCGCTTGCGAATCGTGTATGCTGAGCCTCGCGCGCGCGGCATAATGCGTTTTAATGTCGGCCCTTCATTTACCTGTATATATTTTACGAATAAATCTTCTTCCGTAAATTTTTTTCCTTGTACGGCGTTTGAAACGGCGGAGTCAAGAAGTTTTCTCAAAGGAAGCGCGGCGCGGCGCGGCGTAGCATGCAATAGAGAACGGGCGGTTTTTATATCCTTGTTGCGAATCAGGTCGGCGACAAGACGAACCTTTCGCGGAGACTGTCTGTAATTTTTTAGAAATGCTTTCATGAATATAAGATACCAATATACGAATGCGTGCGAATGATACAAATAATACTAATACGACGTATTTGTAGCCATTGGCATCATTCGTAAAATTCGTATATTTGCATTATCCCGAGTACAATTCATCATATATTTAATATCTTTCATTTATTTTTTAACCGGCTCGGCAGCCGTTGTTGTTGCCGTCTTTGCGGCCTGCGCCGCGAGTATCTCGGCTTCTTTTCGTTTCTGCTCAAGTTCTTTCTGCATTTTTCCACCATGCCGCAAAAATTTCTTTGTGGGAGAAAATTCTCCAAGCCGATGGCCAACCATTTCTTCAACAATTTTTACCGCGATGTGTTCCTTTCCGTTATACACTCCAAATGTAAATCCGACCATTTCCGGCGCAATCTGGCTGTCTCGGGACCATGTTTTAATAACACCCGTTTCGCTGGGTTTTTTCCCGTTTATTTTCTGTAATACGGTAGGGTCCGTATATGGTCCTTTTTTAAGTGAGCGTGTCATGATAAAAGTCCGAATCTACGAATTGTATATGAGTATCGGAAATAACACAATAACAAAGCCCTTCGCCGGGCTTCACGATATAGTATACAAAAGACCCTCCGTTGTCAACAATTGTTTTTATCGCCCGACAAAAGACGCCGTATACTGCTACGAGAACAGGGCAGGAACGCTCTGACAACTGGCAACCTATACCGCGATAGATATATAATGGAGAATGTTCGCGTATGATACGGGAATGTCTTACATTTGACGACGTGCTCCTCGTCCCCAGAAAATCCGGGGTTTTTTCCAGAAAAGACGTGCGCACCGAAACAAAACTTTCCCGCAACATAACGCTTCATATTCCCATTATTTCCGCCAATATGGATACGGTTACCGAATCGCGTATGGCGCGCGCCATGGCGGATGCGGGCGGTATCGGCATCATTCATAGATTCTGTCCGATTGAACAACAGGTTGCGGAAGTCCGAAAAGTAAAGCGCGCGGAAAGTGTCATCATTGAGGACCCGCTCACCGTTTCCCCGACTGACACCGTTGCCGATACCGCGCGACTTATGGAGAAATGCGGCGTTTCAAGCGCGCTTGTCTTGCAACCGGGAGAGAAAAAACTCGTGGGAATTTTAACATCTCGCGATATGCTGTTTGAAAATCATAATGGAAAGCTAGTGAAAGAAATAATGACCAAAAAAGTAATCACCTCGCCATATCATATTTCTCTTATAAAAGCGCGCGCCATTCTGCATCAATATAAAATTGAAAAACTGCCGCTTCTGCGAAAAAACGGCGACCTCGCGGGGCTCATTACGCTTAAAGATATATTAAAAAAAATACACAATCCGTACGCATCAAAAGACAAGCGGGGTCGCCTCCTTGTCGGCGCGGCGCTTGGAATAAAAGATGATATGATTGACCGCGCCCGCGCGCTTCTTGATGCGGAAGCTGATGTTATTGTTTTGGATATCGCGCACGGACACAATATCCGCGCGCTTCGCGCGGTTACCGCCCTTCGCAAGAAATTCAAAAATGCCATTGAAATTATCGCGGGAAACGTTGCCACCCCCGAAGGAGCGCTTGACCTCATAAAAGCGGGCGCGGACGGCATTAAAATCGGCATTGGTCCCGGAGCCGCGTGTACGACCCGCATCGTAACGGGCGTCGGAGTTCCGCAACTAACCGCGATTTTGGACATAGTGCGCGCTACAAAAAAATTCAACATACCGGTAATCGCCGACGGGGGTATTAAAAATTCAGGAAATTTTTCAAAAGCGCTCGCCGCGGGCGCCCATACGGTAATGATAGGAAGACTGCTCGCCGGATGTAAGGAATCACCGGGAGATTATGTTATGGAACGGGGAATCGCGTATAAATATTATCGGGGTATGGCATCACATGAGGCGGGAAGCGACAAAGCAAAACTGGACGGCGGCACAGACGGATTTGACAGAGCCCCCGAAGGCGCCTCGGGAAAAATCGCGTACAGCGGCGAGGCGGGAATGATTATTTCCGATTTGGTTGCCGGACTTCGTTCATCAATGAGCTACCTCGGCGCCCACACGCTCGCCGAATTCAGAAAAAACGCGGAGTTCGTCCGCATAACACAAGCGGGAATGCAGGAATCAAAACCGCACGGAGTATAAGAAAACCGCCGAAGATTTGGTAGAGAAAACCGTCCGACATCAGATGCCGGACGGTTTTAATTCGGAGTATTCGGATAAAAACGCTAACGCTTCTTCTCGCGTGCCGTTTTGCGGCGCGCGACAATAAACACATTTGAATACTTTTTCGGTTTTCGCGTTTTGATGCCGAGCCATGCTTTTCCATAGATATTTTTTGGTCGCCGCAAACCAATTCCTTGCCTGCCCTCACCTCCCCCGTGCGGATGGTCAACGGGGTTCATCGCGCTTCCGCGAACCGTCGGACGAATGCCGAGCCAACGAGACCTGCCCGCCTTTCCGAGATTTCGCAATTTGTATTCATCGTTGGAAACACTGCCGATAGACGCCCACGCGTTTTCATTAACCTTTCGTATTTCTCCCGACGGCATCTTGAGGTGCGTAAAGCCCTGATCGTTCGCGATAACTTCAACAGAATTTCCCGCCGAACGAGCGATTTTCGCGCCTCCCCCCGGTTGTATTTCCACATTATACACCAGTGTTCCGGACGGAATGTTTTTAAGAATTATTCTATTGCCAATTTTGACAGGGGCATCGGCCGACACGATAAACTCGTCTCCTTTTTTGACAGATTTGGGCGCAAGCACGTATCGTCGCTCTCCGTCTGTGTATAGCGCAAGCGCGATAAAACCGGAACGATTCGGATCATACTCAATGCTTTCAATGCGCGCCGGAATGCCGATTTTGTCATACAGAAAATCAACATCCCGATACAGGCGCTTGTGACCGCCTCCTTTGTGCCGCACGGTAATCCTGCCCGCGTTGTTTCTGCCAACCGCGCGTTTTCTGCCCTTAAAAAGATGTTTATATTTTTTCCCGGGATTCAGTAAATCGCGATATGAAAGAAATACCGCCCCCCTTCTCCCCGGTGATGTTGGTTTTGCTTTTTTCATAAATATGAGATACCAATATACAAATGCATACGAATGATACAAATAATACTAATGCGACATATTCGTAGCCATTGGCATCATTCGTAAAATTCGTATATTTGCATTATTCCGAATACAATTCATATATTAATATCTTTCATTAAATAAACTCTATCGTATCTCCATCTTTTAAAAACACAATCGCTTTTTTAAACGAAGCGGCGCTTCCGGCGGTATTTCTGACTACTTTTCGTTTCGGTTTCATATATACGATATTGACCTTTGCCGGCAGAACTCCGTATATTTCTTTTATCGCTTTTTTTATCTGAATCTTGTTCGCGCCGCGCAACACGTCAAATGTATACGAATTGCCGCCGGATTGCATAGAGGCCTTTTCGGTAATGCGCGGCCTCACGATAATGCGGGAATATTGTTCAATGTTTTCTTTTGCGTTTTCCCGAACTGAAGATTTTTGGGGCGCGCCATCGGTTTTTCGTTTTTGCGTGTTGCGCGGCGGTTCTTTTTTCCCCAACGGCGCGACAAAAGACGCGTCCTGTTTTTCAGAAATGTGATTTTTCGTTTTTTTCTTTTTTAATATATCAAGTAGTGCCATATGATTAACGCGCCGATTTTTTCATTTTTCCTTCCAAAAACGCGACACTTTTTTCCGGTTCAGTAATAACAATATATTTATATGCCGCGACGTCAAGCGGATTCATCGCGGACAGCGGAGCAACCGACACATTTCCGAAATTATTAAAACCCCTCTCAACCGGTGTATTTTTCCCCTGCATATACAGATACGCGGCGTTTCGTCTTTTCGTGCGCAGTGACGTGAAGCCCCGTATCGCGCTCAGATCTTGAAGTATCCTCTTGGCATTTTTTGTTTTGGATTCAGGCACATCAATACGGTCTACAAACAAGAGCTCGCCATCTCGCATTTTTGCGGACAACAGCATATACAACGCCTTCACTTTTATTTTTTTGTTGATTTTGCGTTTAAAATTCTCCTCGCTGGTCGGCCCAAATGTAACGCCTCCGCCCCTCCACAAGGGAGAGCGGCGAGAGCCGTGACGCGCGCGCCCCGTGCCTTTTTGCCGCCACGGTTTTTTGCCGCCGCCGCGCACCGCGCTTCGGTCTTTTGTGTGGGCGATACCGGCGCGCGCGTTGCTTTGCATGGAAACAATAACTTCGTGCACCATATCACGATTAAACGGGATATTGAAAATCTTTTCCGGAAGCTCCATCTCTCCGGTTTCTTTTCCTTTTTGGTTGTATATTTTTGTTTTCATAAAATGAGCGAATTATCGGCTGCGAAGCATGCGATGTGCATATGTATACGCGCCATTGGTTCTCAATTCACGCTTCTTAATTCCAATAACGTACCGCGCCGACCCGGCACCGCGCCCGAGACAAGCACTTGATTGCGTTCCGCGTCAACCGCGAGCACTTTCAGATTTTTCACGGTAATCCTGTCGCCGCCCATACGTCCGGGCATACGCATTCCCTTTACCACCCTTCCGCCCGCGCGACCGCCACCGCCGATAGACCCCGCTTCACGTTCGGAATGTTTCTGCCCGTGCGTCCGCGGACCGCCGTGAAAACCGTGCCGCTTTACCACTCCTTGAAACCCCTTCCCTTTACTTATACCGCTTATCATAACCATATCGCCCGGATTGAATACCGCAACGCTGATTACATCCCCCAGTGAAACAGACAAAGATTCATTTTGGTCTTTTGGCCGAAATTCAGAAACATAACGAAACGCGCCGCGATCCTTGAAATGGCCCTTGAGCGCTTTTCCGATTTTTTTTGAAGTGCCAAAACCAACTTGCACGGCGAAATACCCGTCTTTTTCTTTCATCTTCATTTGTGTTACGGTAACCGGCCCTGCGGAAATAAGCGTCGCGGGATACGCGCGCCCCGACTCGTCAAAAAATTGAGTCATATTCACTTTTGTGCCTAAAAGAAATTTCATAATTAAAAAACGCCCCAATGGCGCAGTTTCAAAGAAACCCGTGCCATTGGTCCTGCGAAGCCTTGCGCGAAACAGGACATAGCTATCCTTCCATAATGTCAGGATATATGAAGAAGAGTATACATAAACAAAAAAAGAATGCAAGAAAAAGGCGCGCTTTCCGCGTGCCTATCATTAAAACTACTATAGAGTTTTGAGCGTTCTCTCTTAAAAACCTTCGTCCCCACACAAGAGAAATTCCGTAATTGCGAGTTCGCTCTCCCTATCAGAAACAACCCACGGATATGTGGAAACCCCGTACCGCTTTGGGTCATCATCTATTTGAACCGAGAACGCAAAAAAGGTGTTCAGATACTGCTGGCCGGCAAGATTTTTTTTCAATTCTGACACCGCTTCTCTAAAATGCCACGCGGTTACCTCAAAAGTCTGCGAAAATTGCATATCATCAGAGAGACCGATTGACCGAACTTGAGTGTAATGAAAAACGTACTTGTGTTTTTGCATTGTTGACAAGCTTGAGCGCATTTGACATCACTCCTCTTAATCTGCCCCCGATGATACAGAATCCTTTGAAAAATAGCAATAGGCCACATTCGCATTTATTTTAGGTGGTCCTTCCATATATATTTAGTATGCCAAACAAAAAAACCGCCACGACAATATACGGTGGCGGTTTTTTGTTTGAATTATTTTTAATTTATAAATTCAGGCCATTAGTTACATCATTTTTACGTCAATGCTTACGCCGGAGGGAAGCGTGAGCGTCGTCAGGGCGTCAATAAGCGGCGCGGATGGATTAACGATATCTATCAGCCGTTTGTGTATCCGCATTTCAAACTGTTCCCGCGCGTTTTTATATATAAACGCCGCGCGGTTTACGGTATATTTT
>CAZKXD010000004.1:0-18207 GCA_964556765.1 uncultured Candidatus Saccharibacteria bacterium
GGGGGCGAGGCGGGCGCCCTCGGGCGCCCGCCTCGCGTTTCCGCAGTAACG
The DNA here is from genome assembly GCA_964556765.1 of uncultured Candidatus Saccharibacteria bacterium. Classification (GTDB taxonomy): domain Bacteria; phylum Patescibacteriota; class Minisyncoccia; order Phycocordibacterales; family UBA2135; genus JACPBB01. The sequence goes on from CAZKXD010000004.1 coordinate 52, forward strand.
CCCCATTTTTACGAGCATTTGACATCTATCTATATATATTGCACAGTAATATATAGCGACGTGAATGACGAAAAAGGAGCATTTCACGATGTCGCGCGCCGTAAAGAGCAAAAAAGGGAAAAAGCTCTCATGGTATAGTAAAATAAAGGATATGATACCGCTTAAACGTATACTTTCATATTTCATACCACCTGTAAAAAAATACAAGTGGTCGTCTTTGTCTGCGTTTATCAGCTTTGGCGTAGCGTTCCTGGGGTCAAGTGTCATTATTCCCCTTTTCTACCGACAAATTATTGATGTCATTGTTTCATCGGAGGAAGGAGTGGCGATACGGGGCACTCTTATGGGTCTTGTTGCGGCAATAGCGGTCACCATCGTGATATATAATATCGCGTTCCGAATCGCCGACTATACCATATCATACGCGCAAAGTAACATATTGAGAGAATTGCATAATTTTGCATTTCAAAAACTACAAAATCATTCCTATCGGTTCTTTGTAAATTCCTTTCAAGGCAGTCTCGTCGCGAAAGTGCGGCGTTACGTGCACTCTTTTGAAAGAATCCACGATGCGTTTACATTCTCATTTTGGCAGGTATTGGTAAAACTCCTCGGGGCGTTCGTCGTTATGTTCATAATCGCTCCGCCGATTGCAATTTTCTTCGTCGTATGGAGCGCCGTATTCATTCTCGTCACGATTATTCTTGTGCAAAAGAAGCGCGCGTATGATTTGCGCGAGGCGGCCGCTGATTCACGCGTTACCGCGCAATTGGCTGATGCCATTACCAATATACTGAACATAAAAATGTTCGCCTCGCTAAGAAGAGAGATAGCGGCTTACGCGAAGGTTACCGACGAAGAGGAGCGGGCGCGCCGCGCCGCGTGGAATTTCAACAACTTCACTATGTTAATACAAGGAACATTGTGGATGCTTTTGGAGATTCTCGGATTATATCTCGTCATAACGCTTTGGCTTAAGGGCGCCGTTTCAACCGGTACAATTGCTTTGGCGCAAGCATATTTCTTTGCCATTTTTGGCGGTATGTGGGATTTGGGAAGAACAATCACAAACACCATGCGCGCTCTTTCTGAAGCATCGGAAATGATTGAGATATTTGAAACACCGCTCGACATCAAAGACCCCGCGCATCCTGAACCGTGCGTCATACAAAACGGGACCATTATCTTTACCAATGTTTCGTTTACATATGGGAAAAGCGATTCCATCTTTGAGAAATTCAATCTGACGATTCGCGGCGGTGAACGAGTGGGGCTTGTGTGACATTCCGGTGTGGGAAAAACCACTATTACCAAACTTCTGTTGCGATTTGTGGACACTCAAAACGGAACAATAACCATTGACGGGCAAGATATCAGAAATATCGCCCAAGACACGCTCCGCGCAAAAATCGCGTATGTTCCGCAGGATCCGGTGCTGTTTCATAGGTCGTTGCGGGAAAATATTGCCTATGGAAAACCAAACGCGAGTGAAGAAGAAATAATTGAGGTATCTAAAAAAGCTCACGCGCATGAATTTATTTCCAAACTGCGAAACGGGTACGACACGCTCGTCGGAGAACGGGGAATAAAACTTTCGGGAGGCGAACGACAACGAATCGCCGTCGCGCGCGCAATGCTAAAAAATGCCCCCATCCTGATACTCGACGAAGCAACCAGCTCGCTTGATTCAGTAAGTGAAAAACACGTGCAAGAGGCATTCGCAAATCTTATGGAAGGAAAAACCACTATCGTAATCGCACACCGCCTAAGCACCATTCAAAAAATGGACAGAATCATCGTGCTTGATATGGAAGGAATTGCCGAAGAGGGAACTCACAATGAGCTTTTGGCAAAAAAGGGGGTGTATTACAACTTCTGGACGCACCAAATCGGAGGGTTCATTGTTTAGAAGTGCAAGAAATGAAAACCGCTAGTCTCGCTAGTGGTTTTTTTCTATATAATTGCTAAAATATATATCATCATAATCTTAAAAATATATGCGTACATATCTTCTCATTTTTTTGTGTCTTGTTGTGTTCTCCTTCGCTTTTGCCGGCACGCCCGCGTATGTTCATGCGGCCGCTCTTTCTGACGGGCAAATTCAATCTATTGTTTTTCTTTTGTCGTCATTCGGCGTGAATCAACAAATTATTGACTTTGTGAATACACTGCTCCGCGGACAATCTCCGACTCTTGAAACACCCACTTCCTCGGAGGAGGACGCGGGCGCCGCCGCGCCGCCTTCTTCCGCCCCGCCCGAAACTACAAGCCCACCGTGCGCAACGGCAACAAACTGCTCCGCCGAAAATGAATGCGCCACCTCGGGATACTTCTGGTACTACGGCACGTGCAATACCTCTCCTCAACCAACGATGAGAATAAATGCATGCAAAACGGCTGTATCATGCACGGACTCTCGGTCATGCACCAATGCGGGATTTTATTGGTATGTCAACAAATGCAATGCCTCTCCGCAGGTAATCCCGTGTGTAGCCGCGGACGGCTGCGCCAACCAGTCCAACTGTTTGACGGGAAGCTTCTATTGGTATGACAACGCCTGTCACAGCGACATACAAACAAACTCCGGAGCTTCGGTGTACGGCCTCCGCGCGCTATTCCCGCGTTTCTTTTCACGATAATTTCAATCTTCGGACGATAGATGAAATCACCTTTGGTCGTTAACCCAACCTAAGGTGATTTTTACAAAAACTATTTTGATATTCTGATTAAATAAGATGAAACTCTTCAAAAACCTGCCGATATAAATCAACTGCCCGCCGCGCCTCGCGCTTGGTTAATATAAATTGCCCTTCGTGCGCAATGCGATTTCTTATTTTGTGCGCTTCCCACGCCTTATCAAGCGTTAAAAAATCACTTTCCTCAATGCTCTTAAGCCGTTCCCCAATAGTATCGCCGTGATATCCCATAGTATCAAGCATATTTTCAAGCATTGCATCGGCGGAGAGTATCGCCCTTCGCCACTCCGATTCGTTAAAAGAATCAATCCTGTCCAAAATCTCGCGCCACGCGCGATTGTGCTCCGTCTTTGTCACATTCTCAAGCGCCGAAATGCGCAATTCGCCCCAGCGCGCGTGTTCCGCTTTTTGAATCTTCCGTATGCCCAAAAATGAGTACACGATTCCCGCGACAAGCGCTACGGATAAAAAGAGAAAAATAATTTCAAACAAACTTTTATTGATGTACGTTCCACCTTCAAATACGCCACCGCCTATAGACGCGAGCCACTTAAAGAACACCAGAATTACATTAAAAAAATACTGGATATTAAGATAGTTTGGGTCAAACAAAAGAGGGTCCGCTCCCTGTTGCGCGCCCAAATCAATAATTGTTTTTGTCTGTGCAAGCAATGGTTCCATACAATAAATAGTAATTCCGCTATACGCGCAGCGCTTCAAATTGTTTCCCCGCAAAAAACAAAATGTCTTCGCGTCCGTGCGATGCCATACACTGAAGCCCAAGCGGGAGCTTGCTGTCGCCCCGCGCGACCGTTCCCGAAGGAATTGAGATCGCGGGAAATCCTCCTATGTTTGCAACAACCGTCAGTATGTCCGAGAGATACATAGCAATCGGGTCTTTCGTTCGCTCGCCAAGCGCGAAGGCCGGCGACGGCGACGTGGGCGTTGCAATAATATCCACTTCTTTAAATAAACGCTTGCAATCCGCAGTAATGGCATTCTTCACCAATACCGCTTTTTGATAATATGCGTCGTGATATCCGGACGAAAGAACGTAAGCGCCGAGCAATATCCGACGGCGCGGCTCTTCTCCAAAACCGAGCCCGCGCGAATGCGCATAATCTCCGAATATGCTTTCTCCGTCTTCGTGAAATCCGTATCGCACCCCATCAAATCGGGCAAGATTCGTGGATGCTTCCGCCGGCATAATAATATAATACACCGGAAGCGCATACCGCGCGTACGGCATTTCAATCGGCATAATGGTATGTCCGCTTTCTTTCAACTTCTGTATGGAATCATTAAAATTTTTCAAAACATTTTCTTCAAGCGGTGTTGTTTTTTCAAACAAAAAACTCGGAATGCCAATGGTCAGTTTTCGGTTTGCGGATTGCGGCTTCTGGCTTGGAAATTCCACAGACGTTGAATCTTTTTCATCAATGCCTTTAATTGCATTAAATAGTATTTCCGCATCTTCTACGGTTTTAGCCAAGGGACCAATCTGATCAAATGAAGACGCCATCGCGACCAGCCCGTATCGCGACACCGCTCCATATGTCGGCTTAAGCCCCACTACGCCGCAAAAACTTGCCGGTTGCCGCACCGAGCCGCCCGTATCAGAACCAAGAGCCGCAAGCGCCCCGTCCATAGCAACCGCCGCGGCGGGACCGCCGGAGGAACCGCCCGCAGACCGCGACAAATCATGAGGATTTTTTGTCGCTCCGTATATTGAACGCTCCGTCGAGCTTCCCATCGCGAATTCGTCCATATTGGCGCGCCCCAAAAATATCGCGTGCGCGTTTTTTAATTTCACAATTGCCGTAGCATCATAGGACGCGCGATAATCGCGAAGCATACGCGAACCGCATGACGCAATCCGTCCGCGTATCAATATATTATCCTTAACGGCAAGCGGAATGCCGGCAAGCAAAGAAACGTTTTTTTCTTTCCCGAGCCGCAACGCATCAACACGATCCGCCTCCTCCAGCGCGTCGTCAAACACTTCAACATACGCGTTGATATCTTTATTTTTTTCATCAATGCGCTTGAGATACGCATTGGTAAGTTCGCGCGCGCTAAAATCTCCGTTTTGCAAATGAGCGCCGGCGCGCGCGATCGTTAATGATGATGGATCAATGTTCATATAGGAAGTATTTTCTTTACGCGCACATATCCGTCTTTTGTCCGCGGCGCAGAGTTCAGCAGGTCGTCCGTATATATGCCACCTTCGTGAGGACGCGCATCCTCGCGAAGAATCGGCGCCGCGTATTCGCCTTTTTCCGTATCGTTCCCCATATCAACAACCTCCTGAATCTGCGAAATGTATTTTAAAATAGCATCCATATCAGTATGGATTTTTTTTAATTCTTCGCGCGCAATGGTAATTCGAGCGAGATCGGCGAGTTTTTGAAGCTCCTGTTCGTTCATACGATTAATGATAGCAAAGAGACGCGAAACAAAAAAGCTCACCCCCTATTGATACGGCACCGCATATTTAGTATAGTCGGCACAGATACACGCACAGAAAAAGGTACGGATCGAATGAAATCACAACGCACACCATTCCGTCACACAACTCATATGGGACAAACCATGAGTATTACTTCAAAAGACCCTCCGCCGCACGCTGTATACTATGAAAACAGATCACACGCGGGGTTATTGCCGCGCGGATTTGTCGCACGCGCCATTCCTTCCGGCGGTAAAAAGCCGACAACCATATTCCGGAGCATTGATAAAAAAACCGAGATATGCGTATTTCGGCTGAAACAAGGAATTTGTTCGGAGCGATTGCTTAACACCGACGGAGACCAAGTCTGGTTTATTCATGAAGGAGCGGGAATGTGCGAGACAATGCTCGGGAGAATTTGTTTTGAGGCGCCCGCGCATCTTTTTGTTCCTCGTTGCCATGTATACCGCATACGCCCGACCCGTGAAACCACGATGGTCGGTATGGAAAATGTTGGCCCGATTGAATGCGATGCAATGGGAAAAACGCGCGACAGTACGCCTCCTGATTGGTGCGACGTAAAAATTCCTCTCATTGACAATCCGCCAACGCCCGACAAAGCGGACCAAAAATTATACAGAGGGACCGCAGACCCAACGCCCATCTGGAAGGTATTGGTCAAACGGGCTGGAATATGGTCTTACCTGCTTTACTCCCAAACGCCATTTTCGTGCGTTGAATACCACGGGTCGCCGTATCCGTTCGTGTTAAAAATACATTGTTCGCGCGCTCAAGAAAATTTTCCCGCGCGTGCTTCCGACGGGTCGCTTGTGACATTCGCGGCTTTTGACGGCTCGCGGGACACTCCTTCGGCGGCAATTTCCACGTTTCTTCCGTCAACACCGCTCCCGTCTGCATATTTCCGCGTACATATGAGTGACGAAGTGCTTTTTATATCAAACAGAAACTGCACGTACGAGGGCGAAAAATTGCGTGAAGGAGATATCGCGTTTCATCCGCAAGGAACTCCACACGGCGCACTATCACACGCACTCCGCGCGTGGGAAAGAGCGTGCGCGCCGGACGCATTGCACGATGTAAAAATGCTGGGTGTTCTGTTTGAATGCAGAAGTCCGCTCATGGCAACCGAGCGCGTAACGGTAGCATCCGAAATACCGGATTATTGGAGATTGTAAACTACTCTGAAAAATCAGAAAACACATAACCGCGCCCCGTGCGCGGTTTTTTTATGATCCGTAATTACAAACAACGCCTATATCATATCCAAAAATTCTTTTTCGGTAATAATGGGAACGCCGATTTTTTGCGCATCTCTATATTTAGAGCCCGGGTCGGCGCCCGCCACCACATAGTCGGTCTTTTGTGAAACCGACCCCGCAACGTGTCCGCCCAATAATTTGATTTTTGCCTTCGCTTCATCCCGCGAAAAAGATTGAAGCGACCCAGTTATCACAAATGTTTTCCCTGAAAATCGTGCGGTGTGCGTAGTGCGAGATGCGCCACCCCGTATCGTTATATGCCGCAAAAGCCGTTCAATATGTTTTTTGTTATCTTCATTTTTAAAAAAACGATATAGAGACTCCGATACAATCGGCCCGATGCCGGAAATGCGTTTGAAATCCTCAACGGAGGCGCGCCGTATGTTCTCAAGCGCGCCAAATGAATTTCCGAGAATCTCCGCCGTTTCTTCTCCCACATGGTCTATGGATAACGCGATTAAAAATCTCGGCAACGATATGACTTTGCTCTTTTCTATCGCCGACAATATATTTGAAATTGATTTGTCCTTGAACCCGGGGGTGCCTTCAATGTCGCCACGCTTCAGCGTAAATATATCGTCAAAAGAACGAATAAGCCCTCGTTCCAAAAAAAGATTGAGAATCTGCGGGCCAAGTCCGTCTATATTAAACGCTTTTTTTGAAGCAAAATGATGAAATTTCCTTTGCAGTTGAACAAACGAGTGTCTATTTTTGCACCGCCATGCGGCTTGACCGGATATTCGTTCTATTGCTCCATCGCCGCCGCATTCAAAAACCCGCTTGGGAAACACGAATGATTTTTCCTTTCCGGTGCGCATATCCGTAAGAACTTGCACAATGTCGGGGATGACATCTCCCGCTTTCTGCAATATCACCGTATCGCCTATGCGCACGCCAAGCCGTTTAATTTCATCTTCATTATGAAGCGTCGCGCGCGAAACAACGGAACCCGCGACTGAAACCGGTCGCAAGCGCGCCACCGGCGTCACAACGCCGGTCCTCCCCACCTGAAAAACAATATCCTCCACAACCGTGGTAACCTGCTCTGCGGGAAACTTGAATGCAATCGCGTATCGCGGCGCCTTGCCGGTATACCCCAGTACATCCTGATATTCTTTTTCGTTTACCTTAATGACAATGCCGTCAATAAGATAATCTTCCCGAAGCGCTTTTTTCTTCCATGTTTCCCAATATGCGTATATGTCTTCCACGCGCGCGCAACGAACAAAATTTTTATTTATCTTAAAGCCGAGTTTTTGAAGCACGGTAAGCTCTTCAATTTGAGTTTTGGGCGCTCTGATTGAAGCGCGCGACATATCATAGATAAAACTATCAAGTTTTCGAGATGCCGCTATCGCCGGATTCAACTGACGAATAGACCCCGCCGCGGCATTGCGCGGATTTGCAAATACGGACTCTTTTTTCTTTTTTCGTTCCGCGTTAATGCGCGCGAGCTCTTTTTTGCCAAGCCATACTTCACCTTCAACAACGCAATCTATCGGCTCCCGCAAGCGAAGCGGCACCGATTCAATCGTACGAACATTTGCCGTCACATCTTCCCCCACCACGCCGTCTCCGCGCGTAGCCGCCGTTTCCAAAAGACCTTTTTTGTATGTAAAAACAACTTTTAATCCGTCAATTTTAAGCTCGCATGCGTATGTCGGAATAATGTCCTTGCGAAAATGCGTTTTTAAAATTTTTTTTATTCGTGCATCAAAATCCCTGATGTCTTGTTCGGAAAATGCATCGTTAAACGACCATTGGGGAACTTCGTGGCGAACTTTCTGAAACTCCGGCAGCGGCTTCCCCGCGACGCGCTGTGTGGGAGAATCGGGCGTGATCAGCGCGGGATATTGTTCTTCCAAAACCGCAAGCTCATGTTTCAGCGAGTCAAGCGCGGCGGCGGAAATTTCTTCTCTGTCCTCTACGTGATACGCATAACGATATCGCTCAATCGTTTTGCGCAGTTGCAGTACTCGTTCTTTAATTTTTTCAGGAATGTCTGCGTGCATATCAATATCGAATTCTGATGGCGCGTTCAATCCGCCGCGGGTTGCTTTCGTTGCATGTGTTATATCCAAACGCCTCAATGTTGGTAACAAGACCGCCGTTCGTTTTGGAAACAGTCATCGCCGCGCACGTCCCGTCGTCAAACGCGATATCAAATACCGTATACGCCGCGTCCGCGGTTTGTCCTGAAATACTCCATGTTTCCGCGATGTCTGTGCTCGCGCAGACAACTCCGCTTTGCGGAGAAACAGAAAACGTTGATGTCGCGAAAACTGTTGTGGAAAATCCCCCATACACTCTATCCCAATACAACGCGCATTCGGCGCCGCCGTCCGCGGCATGAAATGCCAATTGTGATGAGCGGCCCGCCGACGCGAGAACGAGACTTTTATCAACGATGTTTACAATACCAAGCCCTATGGAAAGCACGATGCTTGAGAGCACGACGGCAAACAGCAGAAGATATCCCTGTTTTGTATTCTGAATTTTGAGTTTTGGATTTTGATTTTTCATATCATCTATGTTTTACTCTCCGCATTTTTCCGTTTGTATTTTTTCTGTTTCTTATTCCCAATTATATATATATTCCCGCACGGAAAAACTGCGCGGGAACATACCTTGATTCCAGCGTACGGTAACTCGTATCGTCGCCTCGCGATTTTCCGATACTTCATCAATCTCCACCTCGCGGACAAAATCAGTTTGTTCTCCGGTTGAATATCCATATATCCCTGAAGCGGACAACATAAGCGGACTGCACGATGCCCCGCAACTCAATACTGAACCCGCGACGGAATCAACAAGACACGCGCCGCTTGAACACGCGGACAGACCGGAAAGCCAGCCGTTTCCCGCAATCGCGTTATTGTCTCTCTTATTCCGAACAAACTCTATTGCGTCTTGAGCAAGATAAAATGCGGTAATTTCACTGCGCGCAAAGCGGGAAAATGAGAGCGTTTTTGAAATAACGGTCAGCGGACCCACTACGGCAATGAGCACAATCGTAATAGCAACCAAAGACTCAACAAGAGTAAAACCTCGTTGTTTAGAAACCGAAACCTGAAAATTGAAAATTGAAAATTTCATATTATGAATCTCTCAATCGCTGAGACGCGAGTGTCTGCAAACTAAAGGTGGTGCTTGTTTCGGGAGACGCCCCCGCAGTTCCTTTTACAACCACGAGAACCTTTGGCTGTAACCCGTCCCCCTCGCCCGACCCTTGCACAAAAAAACGCAATTCTTCAATCGTTATCTCCGGCGCCGTAATGCTCAGATAACTCGCCCCGAGGTCTGATGATTTTTCTATTCGCCCCCCGTTCAAACGGAAAATCACCCGATCTCCTTCGGACGTGGTAAACGCAATCGCGGTGTCGCCGTCAATCGGGCAGTCGCGCGGAGTTCCGATATCGCCGGCAAGCCCGCAATGATAATCAACGCCAACTCGCATATTCCGCGTTATGTTCTCAAGAGCGAAGTTCAGATTATCCATAACGATGCGAAGCGACTGCGTTTTTCGATTCGCGTCAATCATGGAAAACAATGTGCCGATACCGGCTATCATAACCACGATAAAAACCGAAACCGCCACAATCATTTCAATCAAAGTGAATCCGCGACTATTACGCAACATAAAACGTGGAACATGAAACATGGCGCCTTCTTTTTGGCGCTCGTTGTGAATAGTGTGTTTTGTTTTATGTTTCATGCTTTATGTTTCATATTTACTGTATCGCTATTTGCCCGTTTGACCATACGGCAATGTTCCGCGTATTCCCCGCGGAAGATGATACGGTAATCGTCACATATGAATATGGCGCTCCGGAGCCGCCGACACTCCCCAATATCGTAGGCTCCGGATTGGGGCGCATAAACGTAATATCAACCGTATCAAGCACGGTGCAATTTGACGCGGAAGTGACAAAGCCGCATATACCGCTTATATAATTTCTTTGCCCTATGGTAAACATTTCTTCAAGCTCAGACTCTCCCGAATAGAGGTCATTGCCGTCTGCATCGGCAAACAAAAGAAACGTGGTATTTTGAGTTCGGTCAAAATGCGCGCCGCGGCTTAAAAAAATTCCGGACCCTGTTCCAAATTCACGCGAAGACGAGCCGAATACCTGCGCCTGCCGCACCGCAAGCGCCACTTCGTGCGCCAAATTATCAAGCGCGATGTGACTGCTGAATGACGGAAAATTGATAAGCACAACGCCCGTTACCGCCACAAAAATAGAGATCGTCACCAAAAGTTCCACGAGCGAAAATCCGCGACTACACGCGGGATAGGAAGCGAAAAGCGAAAAACAAGGCCGTACGGTTATGTTTTTTTTAGATTGTAAAAAATTATTTTTCATTTTTCGTTTTACATTTCGCGTTTTGCGCTTACAACATAAACAACGACTGGATATCAAAAAAGGAGACGTCGTACAAAAATGCGATCAGGGCTCCCGCAACAATAAACGGCGCGAACGGAATTTCACTCTTACTTGTAAATCTTTTTCCGTATGGAAACAAACGGCGCGTGACATGAAAAAATCGCCCAAGCGCAATCATAAAAAGCCCGAGGAACGCCCCCATCCACAATGAAAGTATAATCGCGGCGCCCCCTCCCGAAAGTCCGAGAAGCCACCCAACGCCAAGAACAAGTTTCGCGTCACCCAGTCCCATCCATCGCCCTTTTGAAAAAAGCCACAGTGCGGCAAATGGAGCGGCGAGCGCGGGACCCGCAAGAAAAAACGTGTATCCGCCGCCGCTAAAAAACTGGATTACCGCGAACAAAAAACCAAGTCCCGCAAACGCATAAACCAGCGTATCCGGAATTATTTTATGACGAATGTCGTATGCCGCTATCGCGACCAAAAGAGCTCCCGCTAACAAATATATACCCATAACAACAGCGTGCGTATACGAAGCGGGAACCCCCAATTTCCATCCAATCAAAACGAATAACACTCCGGTTGTACATTCAATAAGCGGATATTGTATTGAGATTCGCGCACGACAATATCGGCATCTTCCTTTTTGGAAAAGAAAGCTTACGAGTGGCAAGAGGTCGGGGGCAAAAAGCCGATGCCCGCATGAAAAACAAAAGGATCGCCCGCCGTATCCCAAGCCCGTCCCCGTGCGCGCAATAAGTACGTTGAGAAAACTCCCCACAATGATGCCCAGAACAAAAATGCTCGTTAAAAAGAAAATAAGAAAAAGCGGCATTATTCCATTATAACAAGTAATCCCTCGCGCGAGTACGCGCGAGGGATTACTAAAAATCGTTACCGACAAAAATCGTTATGGTTTTAAGTCATACACGGGGTCTGTTCCCGCGACTTCCGAGGTGGCGCTTCCGGTACATGCAGTGCCGGCTCCCGCATCGGCGTCATTGTCATATGCCGGATTTTCAGTATTTTCAAGCGTGGTATACAAGTGATATGACTCACATGATGCGAGTGAACTGTTTGTGTCAAGCGCGATATAGTTGTACTGATTTCCACTCGGGTCAACGGCGACGTTCGGAACATATCCTCCGGTAACAAGCGGGGCAAGCGTTGTCGGGTAGGTGCTGTTGTTATCATCATAATACAACTCAAGCGCGAGCTGAAGATTCTTCATATCAGCTACACGTTTTGCATCTCGTCCTTTTTGGCGCGCGCTATTAAGCGACGCGAGAACAACCGCGGAGAGAATACCAATAATTGCAATGACCACAAGCAACTCAATGAGCGTAAAACCCTTTGAACCGCCGACTTTCTTTTTTGTTTCGTAGAAAAACATATTGTGTATTTTTATATTATGGTTAAGGTATAATGATTAAATTATTTTGATTATGCATATAATGAGCTCGACCTTTTTTGTATCTTTAAAATATTGAAAAAACACTCTTATGCTTGGTAGTATATCATACGGGACATAAAATCATATAGAGAATTATCCACATATTCTCGTCCTGCAAACACCGCGCGGCTCCTAAAATCCGGTTGAAATACTGTATATCGGAATCAGAACCGAGGTAAGCAGAAGCCCCACGCCAAGCCCAAGCGATAAAATAAGCACCGGTTCAATAAGCCCCACAAGCACGTCCACCGCGTTGCGCACTTCACGCTCATAAAATACAGAAAGCGTCCGCAATATGTTTCCCAATTCTCCCGTTTCTTCTCCAATCTTTATGATTTGAACCATAATCGGTGGTATCTCCTCTTTGTATTCCCCGAAAGAGCCGGAAACCGAGTTACCGCTTTTTACATTTCCCGCCGCCTTTTTTAATATCTCCTCATATACCGCGTTGCCAACCACCGACGAGGTCACTTCCAGTCCCTTTACCATCGGAATGCCGCTCGCCAACATGGTAAACATATTGTCCGCGATACGCGACAAAAAAAGTTTCTGATATAATTTTCCAAAAAAGGGCATTGAGATTTTGAATCGATCAATTGAGTATTTCCCGGTAGGCGTTTTAACAAACCTCCAAAAAACAATTCCTCCGGCAAACAACAGCATAAAAAGCAACGCGCCATAATTAACAAAAAAATCACTCAATGCGATGACAATTTTTGTATATATGGGGATTTCTTGGCCGCTTTCCAAAAGAATATCCGATAAGCGCGGAATCACCATCGTCAACATCAATATCATAACGATAATGAACGTTGTCACGACAAACGCCGGATAAATAAGCGCGTTTCTGGTCTTTATGGTAACTTCATACGACCGGTCAAGATAATCGGCAAGATGCGCAAATGCTTCATTGAGTTTTCCGGACTCTTCTCCCGCACGCACAAGATTGACATAAAAAGACGAAAAAACGGATGGATGTTTTATAAGCGCGTCTGAAATTGATGAACCGCCCTGAATATCATTCGCCACGATGGTCAATTTTTTGCGCAAATCGTGATTTTCGGATTCTTCCGCCAAGAGGCGAAATACGCGAAGCGCCGATACCTCGGCGGTAAACAAGGTTGCAATCTGACGCGAAAGAATCACCACGTCGCGCACGGTAATGCGTTCAAACAAAGTCGGCAATCCGGCAAAAAAAGATTTTCCTCCTTCCTCAACAATGGAAACCACGGTGAAATCCCGCCGTTGCAACGAGCTAATGGCAACATCGCGATTAAGCGCGTCTATGGTACCTTCCTGCGGATTCCCCTCGCGATTTATTATTTTATATTTGAAAAGCATGCCGAGTGTTACAATGCAAAATCTTTTTAAAGCTCGCGAAATTCTTTTGTGTTCACGGAATATGCCCGCGCGTGTTCCTGCGTAATTTCTCCGCGACGCACTAACTCGGCAAGCGTTCTGTCCATATGAATCATTCCGTCTTCCGCTCCCGTTTCTATCACCACATTTATTTCATGCGTTCTTCCTTCGCGAATTAAATTCGCGACCGCCGGCGTATTTATGAGAAACTCATACGCGGGAATCACGCCACCCGATATCCGCGGTATGAGCCGCTGTGAAAAAATACCGGCAAGACTTTGCGATAATTGCGCGCGAATTTGATTTTGTTGGTCTGATGGAAAAGTATCAATAATGCGGTCAATCGTCTGGGCGGCATTGTTGGTATGAAGTGTTGAAAAAACGAGGTGTCCCGTTTCGGCGGCGGTAACCGCGGTTGCGATGGTCTCGGGGCCGCGCATTTCGCCAACCATAATAACATCCACGTCTTGCCTGAAAACGGATTGCAAGGCAACGTGGAAATCTCTCGTGTCAGAACCGACTTCTCGCTGGTCAATGATTGAATTGCCTTCTCCGTACACAAATTCAATCGGATCTTCAATGGTAACGATATGTTCGGTGCGCTGTTTGTTTATAATATCAATCATTGCCGCAAGCGTGGTTGATTTACCGTGCCCCACGGGCCCCACCGCGAGGAAAAACCCCTGTTTGCGCATTGCGAATGTCTGAAGTATGGGCGGAAGATTCAATTCCTCAAGCGTCATTATGCGCGCCGGTATGAGCCGCAACGCGACGCCAACGGCGCCTTGCTGTACAAATGCGTTGCCGCGAAATCGGGTGCCGCCGGGACCCGCATAGGAAAAATCGAGCTCGTGACTTTCCAGAAATTCTTTTTTTAATTCCTCCCCCACAAGCACCGCAAGAAAATCGAGTGTGTCCGACTTGGAAAAAGCGGGGTATTTTGAAAGCGTGATTAACTCTCCCGCAACACGAATAGTAGGATTTCTTCCTGAAGATATATGCAGGTCGGATGCCCCCTCATGCATCATCATTTCTATTAGTTGGTCCAGTTTTGTTTTATCCATATTGTATTTCTTACTTTGCCAAATACCCGATTATTTTTTTCACTATCTCCCCCGGCGTCGCGCTCGCTTTTACTATATATCCATCGGCGCCGATTTGTTTTGCGCGCTCAATGTCGGACTCTTGCCCCAAATTGGAAAGCATAATAACGAGAGAGCCCGCGGAAAGATTTTCTTCTTTAATCTTTTTCAAAAGTTCAAAACCATCCATACCGGGCATAACAACGTCCAGCAAAATAACATCCGGTCTTTTTTCTTTCAGCGCCGCAAGCGCGTCATCCGCCGAAAACGCCGATTCAACAATGAAATTCAATTCAGTAAACTTAAGCGCGTACATATCAAGCAAAAACTTATCATCATCAACGATAAGAATGCTGTTTTTCTTTTCTCCGGTATTCGGTTGTGTAGTATTTTCGTTCATATGCGTATATGTGTGGTTATATGTATTATATTATAGCGTATTCACTTCTCCAAAAGGAATTATACCCTGCGACGCTTTTATGACAGCGTCTTCTTTCATCGTAAACATTCCCTGTTTGCGCGCCACCTTTAATATCTCGGACTCAACCGGATTTGAAAGGATGATATGCTCCATTTCACGGTCAACGACAAACATCTCAAATACGCCTATTCTTCCGCGCGTACCACCCGGACATTCGGGCGAAGGCGCCGCCTCATAAAATTCTTTCATACGCGGTATGTGTTTCTTGAATTCGGGAGGTAAATCCTCAAATAAGCGGTCAATCATAACCTTGATGCTTCCGGTGATGGGTATCGGTTTTTTAGAGTTTGGACATATGACTTTTACCAATCGCTGTGCCATTGCCACCGCAAGCGTTGCCGCGATGAGATATTGGTCAATCCCCATATCTACAAGACGAGGCACTACGCCCGCCGCGTTGTTTGTATGAAGCGTGGAAAGCACCAAATGGCCGGTGAGCGCGGCTTGTATCGCGAGCTCCGCCGTTTCTTTATCTCTAATTTCTCCAACCATAACCACGTCCGGGTCCTGACGCAGTGTCGTGCGAAGCCCCGAGGCAAACGAGTATCCGATTTCCGGACGTACTTGTGACTGGCTTACTCCGGGGATGCTGTATTCAATCGGGTCTTCAAGACTTACCACGTTTTTTTTGTCGCGATCCAGCTCGCTTAACATAGCGTAGAGCGTGGTTGTCTTTCCGGAGCCCGTCGGCCCCGTCAACAATATCATTCCATACGGACGCTGTAGCGCCTTCCGCGCCACTTTAATATTTTCTTCCGAAAGTCCCGTCTGTTCCAATTTTGCGATACCGCGTTGCGGGTCCAAAATCCTCATTACCACTTTTTCTCCATAGTATGAGGGGAATGTGGAAACACGGAGGTCTATCGTCCGCCCCTCAACCTTCATAGGAAATCTGCCATCTTGCGGCTTTCGTTTTTCATCAAGTTTTAAATTTGCCAATACTTTAATGCGCGCGACAATTGCATTTAAAATGGAGAGCGGGAGTTGCAAGCTGGTATATAATACGCCGTCCACGCGAAAACGAACGCGGATATTTTTATCGGTCGGTTCAATGTGAACATCCGACGCGTTTCCATCAATGGCGTGGCGCAAAATAACTCCGACAATTTTCGTAATGGGCGCATCTTCAAGGAGCAGTGTTTTATCTTTGATAATGGCACCCCTGTCCACGGACAGCGGCTCATTCATCTTCTCATCCTGCGGCGCGCGAAATTCTGCGGATACCTTCTCCCCCATATCAATTTCCCGAACGGGTAGTGGCGATGGCACGCGCTTTTCTTCTTCAACCTCCCCTTCAAGTTCCGAGAGCGCCTGATGCACTTGTCCGGTAAGCCCTTTGTAATTCTCGGCGAGCGCGTCAAAATTTGATTTTGAAATGAGAAATATCTTAAACGGGACGCCGAGCTTGGACGCGATAAACTGGAGCGCGTCGCGCGCCTCCATATTGTCCGGATCTATAACGCCGACCTCAAGCACGCCATCCGAAAAACCAATCGGAATAAATTGATAGTGCAACACCGATTCTTCCGGTATATAACGAAAAAGATCCGCGGAAACGGTCGCGGGGTCAACGCTTTTAACGGGAATGTGATAATATTCCGCCTTGAGGGTTGAGATTTTTTCCTCATCAATCCCTCTTTTTATAAGCGCGGGTTCAATGTCGCCGGAATCTGCGCTCTCTTCAATAACATCATCCATCTCCGGCGAACGAAGAATCCCTTTTTGTACAAGATAATCTAAAAAAGCCATGATTATAGGGTTTGTGGTTTAGAGTTTGGGGGGTTTTAGGGCAAACATTCACACATCACCATTTGGAACACCTACGCTATACCCTATACGCTATACCCTACAAGGGTGCAAACGGATTAACGCGCCCTTGCGGTTGGCTGATGAGCTCAACGCTTTCATCGCGCAAACTGCGATATGTTTTATTGTTAAAAATTCCGGTATCCAGCTGTATGTTATTAAGCGTGCGCAAAAGCACCAGAAACTCTCCAACAAGCCCCGATTCTTGTCCTTGCGGGGCGGCGCTTTGCGACACAAGCGCTTGTTCGTTGGTATCTTTTTTAAAAAAGAAAACATATATGACGATAATAAGCGTGAAAAGGACTATCAATATGATACTGTTTTTTATTTTTTCAGACATGGATATAATATAAAAACTGAAAACACAAAATGTAAATTAATCTTTTAAATTCTTAATTTTTTCATTTTACACGGTGCATGGATATTTTTCGTTTTGCGCTTTACGCTTTACGCTTATTTTAACCAATACGTATCAAGTTCTAACGCATATTCATATAAATCGCCCTGCCCTCGCGTAAACGAGAGCACGCCGACATCAACGACCCGAAGACTTTGTTCAATTTCTTTCAAAAAATTAACCAGTGATTTGTAATTTCCAATAAGAGAAAAGCCGACTCTGATTTTCCCGTACGTGCCGCTGTCGGGACCGAAAGACCCCGATACTTCACGCGCGCCGTCTCTCGTGGTCACATTGCGGAGAATCATATTATTTCTGGCGGCGAGACGGTCAATCTCAATGATAAGGCGTACGTTGTCAACGTGGTCCGGCAGAATTTTTTTCAATCGTTCAATATCTTCATTTGAGATGCCGTTATATCGCGTAAGCAAAGTATCCCGAACCGCCTGAACTTGTCTTGAATTATTGAGCGCTTCGTTCAATAACGCTATTTGCGCTCGTTTGTCGGTCAGAGCGTTGTATTGCGGCATAATAAAGAAAAAGAATATCGCCAACGCTCCCAACAGAAGAATAACGGGTGTTATGTTTTTTATCATAGATATTTAAAAACTTTGCGAAACGGCGCCGGCGGCGCTGTTCTCATACAGCACCAATCGTTTATTTATACGGGCGGAAAAATTAAATGTAACATTGCCTTGGTTGTTAAGCTGAAGATTTGAAAAAATGGGATTTTCAATAAAACGATTTTCTCCGAAAAGAACCGACTGG
>CAZKXD010000004.1:18285-21718 GCA_964556765.1 uncultured Candidatus Saccharibacteria bacterium
ACCGAAGAATAGCTGCGCGCGGAACCGCTTAATTGGAGGTTGATTTTTCCGTCTTGGTCCACCGCATACCGAAAGTTCTCAAACGCAACGCTCTCCAGCGTCAACTGCTCAAGTAAACCAAAAATCGGGGAAACGGCGGTATGATTATCAAGCAGTGTCTTGACCGCGTTAATGCGCGCGTCAATTCTCCCCAGACTTGCCACAAGCTCCGGCTCGATCGCCTCCCGCGCGCGATTGATAGATGCCGCGAGATTTTCTTCTTGCCGATTCATTAAAATTCCATATAAAAAGACCCCTCCGGCGGCGGCGACAACCGCAAAAAAGACAATGAATGAAACAAGGAGAACTATGTTCACTCCCGCGTGCGGGCGCGGCGCCCCCTCCCGAACAAGCGGTTTTTGAGGAATAAATGATGTTTTAAATTCTGCCATATAATATATTAAAAACTAAAAACGCAAGATGCAAAATTTTGAGTTTTATTCAATCTCCTGCAACCGCCGCAAGGCAACGCCGACAGCGACTGAAAAACTCGGACCGATTTCTTTCAGCGTTTTTTCAAGAAACGCGGGCGTTTCAACTTTTGCAAAGGGGTCTCCCGATATTATTTCAATCTCTAAATTTTTTTTAGCAAACGGTAACATCCCCTTCAAGAGCGCGCCGCCGCCGGAAAGAAAAACGGTACTGACCACTTTGTGCTGCTTCTTTTCATAGTCAAGAATGACCCTGTCCACTTCAGAAAAAATACTCTCCGCAATAAGGCGCGCGGTTTCCGCAACCCTGTTTCCCGCCTGTGCATTTTCAATAAGTCCCTCCGCACGCTTCATTTCTTCCGCGCGGGCAACCGTAACGCCGAGTGAACGTGAAAGCGCAACCGTTATGTCCTGCGAGCCGCGATTGATGACATGCGACCGATATACGATGCCGTTTTCAACAATTGCGATATTCGTTGACCCTGCGCCCATATCCAGAATGAGAAATGTTGAAATCCTGCCGGAAATCAGCGCGCGAATGGCGCTAAATGTTTCAATTTCCAAAAATCCCACAGAAAGTCCCGTTGCGTTGGCAATGCGCCCGAATCTTTCAATAATGCTGTTATGAATGGCAACGAGAAGCACCTCCGTGCGTTCCGAACGGTCTTGCGCGCCGCCTTCCTTTTCTTTTATCATTTCCTCAATCTCTCCCGTGTCGCGCTCTCTTTTCGGTATAACCCACCAATCAAGCGTCGTCTCCGAAATGGGAACCGGAATATATTTCCTTGCTTCAATCGGAACCATATTTTTCAACTCTTGCGCCGATACGGTAGGCAAGGAAATAACCGAGGTCAGACTTGCCGCGAGCGGAATTGAAAAAGCGGCCTGTTTGGTATTTACATTCGCTTCGCGTATGATGTCCGTGAGCGCTTCGGCGACTTTTTCAGCGGACAAATTTGTTGCCTGACCAACCGAAAGCCCCGCATACGGCCCGAGTGCGAGCTCGCCGTATGTTTCAAGAATGGCGCGGCTTTTTTCTTTTCGCAGTTGAACAACCTTAATGGAAGAAGGCCCTATGTCAATACCGACAACGCTGTTTCCGCTTGCCTTAAATTTCCCCAAAAATCGCGCAGGAAATCCAACGAGACGTTCTAATATGTTCATTATACTACTATAGTATCAAGTTAAAGAGTGCTATACCAAATATATTCTGTGCGTTTGTGGAAATGTGGGCGAAAATATGCGGTCGATATACTATATATAGTATATCATGCGTATGCGGGATTATAATATGAAAATTGTCAAACTTATCCCCACACCGACAATATTCGGTGATACCATATGAAATCAATAAAAACCGTTTTTGAGTTTGTGCTAAAAGAACTTTTTCCCGCATTTTGTTTTAAATGCGGCGCGCGCGGCGCCTATATATGTATGCGTTGCGTTGAGAAAATACCAAGAACGCGGCGCGATGAGCCGGATTTTGTTTCAGTGTTTCAATACAAGGACCCTGCGATACGCGCTCTTTTGTGGTCTTTAAAATATAAAGGGGGCGGGGACATCGCGCGGATATGCGCTTAATTGTTATATGAGGTGATATGCGCGGAGCTTGGGGATGAACTATATTTTGACGAATTTCAAAAACCGCTCGTCATTCCGATTCCCCTCACCCGCGCGCGAAAACGCGAACGCGGATTCAATCAATCCGAGCTTATCGCGCGCGAGCTGGTCGCGCTGGAAAACACATTTGAATTGCGTACGGATATATTGGAAAAACGCAAAGAAACGCGGGCGCAGGCGACCATACGCAACCGCGCGGAGCGTCTGAATAATGTTGTCGGTTGTTTCTCCGTATCCGCTCCAAGCGCCGCGCGCGGCAGAAACATTATTCTTGTTGATGACATCTACACAACCGGAGGAACGATGAGTGAAGCGCGCGCGGTTTTAGAAAAAGCCGGAGCACAAAAAATTTTAGCGTGCGCCGTCGCGCACTAAAACAAAAAAAGCCGCGTGCGCAGGCGCGGCTTATCATAAAAACAATCTATTTGTCTATAATTTTGACCGATTCAACACCGTTGGAAACAACGACCTCCGTCCACGTGCACCATCCGTCGTGATCAGCGCTTGGGCCTGACCGCGCGGACGCGGTAATCGTGACTCCGTTGGCGCAAATAAATTGAACCGATGTTCCCCGCATATCGTTACGAGATACAACCCGAACGATGGATGACCCGCCGCGCAACAATGCTTCCGCTTGTTTCGTTAATTGTTCAAGAGACGGTATGACGGCGTCCTTTTCCATAAACACTCACTCCGTTCCCTGCAATATCTTTATTAAGAATATCTGTTTTCCGACCGATAATAAACTGGAAAAAATAAAAAAATATGTTACCGTAAGGTGAGTTGTTGGTGCACGATAAACATATTCTATATTTCAAGGAGGCGTGGCTGAGCGGTCGAAAGCAGCACACTGCTAATGTGTTGAACGGGAAACCGTTCCGCAGGTTCGCCCAGTCATCTGACTGGGCGCCCGGTCGAATGACCGGGCGAATCACAAAATTAATATGTTTTATGTTTATTTTCTCAAACTTTCAAATGAGGATTTGTATAAAGGTTTAACTTCTAATTTGAAGAGGAGAATTGGGGAACATGCTGCGGGCAAAGTTGAATCAACAAGAAACTATCGACCCGTTACCCTCATCGGATACGAAGCGTATCGTCTCAAGTCCGATGCAGAAAGGAGAGAAAAATATTTAAAAACGACCGAGGGGAGAAGATTGCTAAAACAACAATATAAAGATATTTTAAACAATAATTGATTTCATCGGGAAGGCGGAGGCGTGGCTGAGCGGTCGAAAGCAGCACACTGCTAATGTGTTGACCCTGAAAGGGGTCCGCAGGTTCGAATCCTGCCGCCTCCGCCTTCCTTGTGAAAATCCCTGTCTGCAGACAGGCAGGCCACC
>CAZKXD010000005.1:0-6834 GCA_964556765.1 uncultured Candidatus Saccharibacteria bacterium
TTTCGAATGAGTTTTGCCGGAAAACAGCGAACATACTTTTCTCTGCTTAATAGTTCTGACAGAATAAAAACCGCTGTGGGAATTCTAAAAGCTCTGTGGAGCGTCTAGCTCATTTATCCCGACGTGGTCATAAGCAAGGGCGGATACGCGAGCGTGCCGACGGTATGCGCGGCAAGAATTCTCCGCATCCCGATTATCATTCATGAGTCCGACGCGATACCCGGACGAGGAAATGTGTGGGCGGCAAAATTTGCCGAGCGCATCGCGGTTTCATGGCCCGAAACGGCAAAATTTTTTCCCCGTGAAAAAACCGCGATTACCGGACAGCCGGTGCGCGCGGCTATTGTACATCCAAGCGGAGAGGGGGCGCATGAGTATCTGAAACTTGAAGAAAATGTTCCCGTTATTTTAGTGCTTGGCGGCTCTCAAGGCGCCGAGCTTATAAACACGGCTATATTGGACGCGCTTCCGCAACTCGTTGAAAAATATCAGATTATACACCAGACCGGCCCCGCGCACATACAAAATGCTCTGGAGATGGCATCTGTGATATTATCCAAAGACAGCGCTCTGTATGCCCGCTATAAACCATTTGGATATTTGCATCCGCTCGCGCTCAAAATGTCGGCCGGAGCCGCGTCCCTCGTGATATCGCGCGCGGGGTCGGCTATTTTTGAGATTGCATCGTGGGGGATTCCCGCCATTATCGTGCCCATAACGAAATCAAACGGCGACCATCAGAGAAAAAACGCGTTCTCATACGCGCGCTCGGGAGCGGCGATTGTAATGGAAGAAAAAAATTTAACTCCCAATCTTTTGTTATCCGAAATCAACCGCATTATGGAAAATGAAACCCTAAAAAATGAAATGGGCGCGCAGGCGCATGCATTTTTCAAAGAAGGCGCGGCGGAAAAAATCGCCCGCGAAGCGATTCGTATCGCGCTTACGCACGAGCGCTAGAAACTAGCTTCAATAGCTTTTAGCTTCATTAGCTTTATCAGGAAATCGTCGAGGAAGCTAACGAAGCTAACGAAGCTAACGAAGCTAACGAAGCTATGAACAACAAAATTATTACTCGTTTTGCTCCATCGCCCACAGGCGCTCTTCACATTGGCGCCGCGCGCACGGCGCTCTTTAATTTTTTGTTTTCAAAACAACAGGGAGGGGATATGTTGTTGCGCATTGAAGATACCGACAAAGAACGCTCAAAAAAAATATACGAGGAAGAAATTATTGAAAGTTTGCGATGGCTTTCCATATCATATTCGGCATTGCACAAACAATCGGACCGCGTTCACCTATACGCGCGCTATATTGCGCGGCTTATAGACGACAACTATGCGTACCCCGCGGAAGACGGCGTCATTCGTTTCAAAAATCCGAACAAAATTATTTCTTTTCATGACCGCATACGAGGCGATATAACAACAGACACCACCGATCTCGGAGATTTTGTCATTGCGCGAAACGACAAAGACCCGTTGTATCACCTTGCCGTCGTCATTGATGATTATGAAATGGGGATTACGCATGTGATTCGCGGAGAGGAGCACATTTCAAATACGCCGCGCCAGATACTTATTCAGGAAGCAATCGGCGCCACGCGTCCGGAGTACGCGCACATTCCGCTTATTCTTTCGCCCGACCGATCAAAGCTTTCAAAACGGCATGGCGCGATGCCCGTGTTGGATTATAAAAAAGAAGGATATGTTCCCGAAGCGATTGTAAACTTTATGGCGCTTTTGGGATGGTCTCCGCAACACAATAACGCGAGCGAAAAAGAAATTTTTACATTGGAAGAGTTGGCGAGCGTTTTTTCTTTAGAAGGAGTTCAGAAAAGCGGGGCGATTTTTGACATTATTAAGCTCAAGTGGATAAACCGCGAACACATAAAACAACTGCCCGGAGAACGCCTAGAGCAAGAAATACGGCCATTTTTGCCCCTAGAATCAAAGAATATGAGCGAATCGGCGTATGGCGCTTTCGTCGGGATGCTGGTGGAAAAAATAGATACTTTTAACGATATACGGCGGCTCTATGAGTCAGGGGAGCTTTCATATCTTTGGGAAACGCCAGAATATGAAAAAGGGGGACTTTTGTGGAAAAATGACAACGACTTCTCTGTGGTACGCAAACATATTGACGAGATAATAAAACTGTTGTCTGATGTTGATGAAAAACAGTTTACTGCCGCGTATATAAAAGAAAAAATATGGCCATACGCAACCGAAGGGGGGCGGGGCAGTGTTTTGTGGCCGTTTCGGTACGCGCTCTCCGGAAAAGAAAAATCGGCAGATCCGTTTTCTATCGCGCACATAGTGGGGAAAAAAGAAACCAAACTAATATGACGGCACGTGTTTTTTCCGCGCGTGATATGATTATCGGTTTTTTCTTTTTATTGTTTATCATTGTCCCGTTTCATAGCTATGCCGATACGGTGGCGGAATTGGAATCAAAAATTAAATCACGGAACTCGGATATACAAAAACTTGAGGAAGAAATCGGGCGTCTGGAATCGCAAATTGATACTGTGGGAAAGCAGGCGCAAACTCTGGAGAGCGCACTGCGACAACTGGAGCTTACTGATAAGAAACTGACCGCCGATACGCGCCTTACCGAACAACGCATCGTACGCGCGAACGAAACCATACAAGAATTAAAATTTCTTATTGAGGATAAGGGGAAAAAAATAAAAAGCGGGGATGCGGCGCTCGCGCAATCAATGCGAAATATATATGAGCGTGAGTCGCGCAGCTTTCTTGAAATAATTTTTTCAGAATCCGGATTCGCCGGATTTTGGAGCGGTGTAGCGGCATTGCAACAATTTCAAAACGAGGTGCGTGAAAATGTAAAAAATTTGCAAGAATTGAAAATTGACCACGAAGAGGCAAAGATAGCTTCAGAAAGAGAAAAGGTAAATCTTATTGCGTTTAACGCGCGCCTTGCAGACCAAAAAGAAATTGTGCGCCAGAACAAAGCGCGCCAAAAAACGCTTCTTTCCGAAACAAAAAACCAAGAGTCTAATTATAAAAAATTGCTTGATGAACAGCTCGAGCGGAGAAACGCGCTGGAGCAGGAATTACAGAACTTTGAAGCGCAGCTGCGTGTGGAAATTGACCCGACGAGCCTTCCGCGTCCGGGGAAAGGAGTTTTGCGGTGGCCGCTTAGCCTCGTCACGATTACGCAATATTTCGGGAATACTTCATTCGCAACCAAAAACCCGCAAATTTACAACGGCGGAGGACATAACGGCATTGATTTACGGGCTTCTCCCGGAACAATTGTTATGAGCGCGGCAAATGGCATCGTTGTTGACACCGGCGATACGGACAGACAGTGCCCGAGAGCTTCGTATGGAAAATGGGTTCTTGTGCGGCACTTTAACGGTCTTACAACGCTATATGCGCACCTTTCTCTCATACGCGCAGTGCGGGGGCAAGAAGTTTCCGCGGGTGAAGCAATCGGTTATAGCGGGAATACCGGCTATTCTACCGGTCCGCACCTACACTTTACCGTATACGCTTCAAGCGCAGTCTCCGTGGTCAGCAAACAAAGCAGAGTATGCGGCACCACGCTTACGCTTCCCGCCGCGCCGCTTAACGGCTATCTAAACCCGCTTTCGTATCTGTAGCGTTTATGGTGCAGAAGTGGATTTCCACAGAGTGCTGTTGTGGTATACTATATATATGTTTACACTACAAACGCAACGAGGGTTTCTCAAGCTTATCCTCATTATTATCATTCTTATTATTGTTTTAAGCTATTTTAATATTGATATCAGAGGCGCCGTGGAAGCGCCGCAAACACAATCTAATCTTCAATACGTATGGGGTTGGGTCGCGCTTGTGTGGGCGGATTATCTGCGGGGGCCGGCGTTGTATTTTTGGAATGATATTTTTATAGATTTGCTGTGGAATTCATTTGTAAGCAATTTACAGCGCATTAAACAGGGACAGCCGAATGATTTTGAACTCGGCGCGCCACAAGTGCCGTAAATCACACTATTGCGTTGTGTGTGTCTGTCGCAAAAAACTCCCGCGGTGGGGGAGTTTTTTAGTTTGATAACGATATCATGGAAAGCGTTGTGCGACTCTTGTGTTTTTTATATACTGTATGATATGAGACAGAAAAAAAGCGGAAAACAAAAACCATGGGAAATAAAAGATATAGGGAATGGGTTTAAAAAATTCTATACGCTATACGGGCACTATCCGGCATCTCATGAAATTGATACATTTGAATTTTTACCATCCGCACGCTCTATACAAAGAAGATTCGGCGGACTTGTGCACATAAGAGAACGATTGGGTCTTGATACTTCATTTGATCTGCGGACGGGTGAGCATAGCAGTAGAAGGGCAAAAAAAATTAATACTCGAGCGCACGCGCTTGAAAAAAGGGTGTACGACTATTTGGTGAACAAATTTAGCGTAGAATTTGTTCATCGCGAGCATTTTTTTACCGATGACAGGCGAACGCGAACGGATTTTTTTGTTTATTGCAGAGATTCAAATTTTTCAGTTGATGTCTTTTTTCCGCAGGATAGGCGCAATCTTATTGGTTGTTTAAATTGTAAGATGAAAACATACAAAGACACGGTTATGCTCCAGTATCCCGTTATTTTTTTACAAATGAACGACAACATCTCCGCGCAAGAAATTAGTGAAATGTTGGCGCGAAAAAAGAATAAACTGCACGCGTATCAACGTGTAATGGTATGGAACGAATTCAAGGAGTTTTGTGACAAAATGGCTTCAAAGAGAAGATAGTTCGTATATACCATACATATGTCGCACAAGATAACTGATAAAAATGTATATTGTGCGACGTATATACCTTTGAATTGACAAGGCGCGGAAGTGGGTATCCCCCCCCTCTCAAACGCAAACGTCTGCCTCAATTAAGCTTTCACCAATATACCGACTGTCAAGACAAACCTTATTCACGGCGCAGATATTCTTTTTTAACGCTATCTAATTTTCTTCAGAAACACACAACATCCTTACAAACTCCAGTTTGTAAGGATGTTGTGTGTGTATTAACATAATCCCTTTTTCTGCTCATTTCCGCATATATTTGGTGGGAATTAGAGGTATGGCCACTTCCTTCATTGCCCAAGAAATCGCCATATGTGTGTGCATATTACCCTACCACGGGCTATTGACAAATTATAGCGCATAGTGTATAATTAAAGTTGCTTTCACAAGAGAAGAGGAGGCGTCACCATGACACGACGGACACTTAATGACGTTGCCCATCGCATGGCGCGGTGGGCGCACGGCCTTAGCCCCGCGGCGGTATCCGCGGGCTACTGTATGAGCGGCCGCTGGGACAGTTTTTACCAACGGCTTCTCTTCCCGAACAAGATGTTTCGGGATGATGTCGCGCTCGCACTCATCGAGAGGTTGCGCAAGCTCGGCTTCAACGCGGCGCTTGAGGTGACGCCGTTTCCGTGCGGGAACGGGCTTTACCTCTACATGCGGATGATACCCGTCATCCGCTAGAGCCGCTCACTCGACGACGAAAGGCTTAGCCCTCTTGTCCTCACGAGTGGGCGGCCTTTCTTTTATGGTGGCTCGTTGTATATGTCTTATCCCCTGCCTTATAGTCCTTTGCAATTTGCGGCTGGCGTATACCCCGCTTTTTCCGCCTCCTCCTGCGAAGCAAACCATATTTTATTTGCTTCGCTTATTTTTTGCGCGCCCGGACACCACGGCTGATGATATTTTGTGCCGTTTTTTGATGCGACGAATTTTTTGTTTTCTGTCGCCGCGGGCGCGCTTTTGTACACCGAAGCATCCGATTGCGACGATATGGAAGGATGCTCTATAAATACGCCCTCTTTTTCCCCCTCAAGGAGAGAGAGCCTTCCGAGTCCAAAACTGGCAAAACTCATAAGAACGATAAGAAGAGTTATCAAAAACTCTCTGTTGTTGGCAACCCGCTTGATTTTTATTCCCGTATTTCGTATACTGTCCATCATAGTTAAAAGCTAATAAAGTTTATAAGGTTTGTAAAGCGCATACTTTATAGTAATGTATTATGGCGCATAGAAAAGCCGGCGGCTCGGCAAAAAATTTACACGACTCAAACCCCAAATATCTGGGGATTAAAATTCACGATGGCCAAAAGGCCCGTGTTGGCTCTGTTATTGTGCGTCAGCGCGGAACTCGCGTGTTGCCGGGAACGTATGTAGCGATCGGAAAAGACCACACTCTGTTCGCGTTAAAAGACGGTGTGGTAAAATTTAAGCACAAAAGAAAGAAAGGTTTTGACGGCACCGTACGATTAAAAAAAGAAGTGTATATTATCCCCCACCCGTAACATATTTTAGAATGGTTTCGTCATAAAAAATGTGTCACTCCTAATTAAAATCCCGCGACGAAGCGGGATTTTAATATCTTACTCGGATTCTATAATAATTTTTAGAGGAATGTCGGATTCTTCATTTTTAACGCGTATTTCATATTCCCCTACCTGCTTAAACGGCTCCGGTATAACAATAACATCCTCCGGAACGGCAATATCAAACGTGTCGCGTATCGCGCGCGCTATTTCTTTGCCGGTAATTTTGGCGAACAATCCCCCCTTTTCCGTTGTCTTTGTTTTTATTGTAATTGATTTGCCGTTGAGCGTGTTTAACAACGAACGCATAATTTCTTTTTTCTCGCTCTCTGCTTTTTTATTTTTCTCTCGCATTGATTCTAAGCGTTTAATTGCCGATGGGGTCGCACACTCGGCGTGTCCGTTGGGAATGAGAAAGTTCCGCGCAAGCCCGTTCGCCACTTCTTTGATTTCATATTTTTTCCCGACCGTTGGAACATCGTGCAATAA
>CAZKXD010000005.1:6918-21123 GCA_964556765.1 uncultured Candidatus Saccharibacteria bacterium
GTCAGCCATCGCGCCACGGTAAGTTTGAGCGACGTGTCATCGGTAATATCAACAAGCTCTTGTACGGAACCTTTGCCGAACGTTTTTTCGCCAACCAAGGTCGCCTTGCCGTGTTCGGAAAGCGCTCCCGCAAAAATTTCCGTTGCGGACGCCGAACCGCCATCCACCAAAAGAATCAGTTTCAGATTTTCGTTGAATATGTCATATCCCCTGCTTCTATATACGATATTTTCATTTTTTCCGTCAAAGTCCTCGGTAACGATAATTTTCCCCGGCGGTAAAAACCAGCTGGTAATATCAACTGCGGCTTCCAAAAATCCGCCCACATTGCCGCGCAAGTCAATAATGAGTTTATCCGTGCCCGAAAGAACAAACTCACGGAGCGCGTCCCTGAAAAGCTGTGGCGATACCGCTGAAAAATTGTATAACGTTATCACAAAAATGCCGTCGGGGCGCGATTCGGTGTCAATCGTCGGAATTGAAATAACCTCGCGGGTTACGCGTATGTCAAACGGCTCATCCACATCTTTTCGCGAAATGGTAAGCACAACGTCCGTACCGACGGGTCCGCGAATCAGCCGCACCGCTTCATCAATGCGCATCTCGGAAGTGGGAGCGTCGTCAATAAAAATAACCGTATCTCCGGATCGGATGCCTGATTTTTGCGCCGGAGTATTTTTAAGTGGCGCAATGACCGTCAATTCGTTGTCGCGTATTCCGATTTCCATACCGACTCCGCCGAAATTCCCGCTTATATTTTCGGAGAATGTTTCTGCCTCAGCGGGTGGCATAAAAACCGAATACGGGTCAT
Source organism: uncultured Candidatus Saccharibacteria bacterium (assembly GCA_964556765.1). Classification (GTDB taxonomy): domain Bacteria; phylum Patescibacteriota; class Minisyncoccia; order Phycocordibacterales; family UBA2135; genus JACPBB01. The sequence goes on from CAZKXD010000005.1 coordinate 7,730, forward strand.
CAAGCGATGCAACAAGCCCCTCAATTGCTCCCCACACCCGATCTTGCGTACCCGTCGTCGTTGATGCGGTTGTAATAAATTTCTCATCAATCGTATTCCACGTTTTCCAGAACGGCGCAAAATCAACCGGCATGGCTGCCGCGGCGGTGTTTTCTATATTTGCCAAAGAGAGTATTTTCAACGCTTCGGGCCGATTTGAATAGCCGACATATATGCCGGATAAAAAAACCGCCGCGGAAATAACAAGACACGCCGCGGCAAAAATAAAACGATTGCGTGATTGCATTTTTCAATTATTGCACACCGCCCCCCGCAAGGCAATATGGCGTATTTCCGAGTTGTATATTTTATTTCATATGCCGTATACTATGAGTATGGTTACCAAAGAAACATGCGGGGATATTACGTGGATTGATATGGAATCCCCGACAAAAGAGGACGTCCGCGCCCTTGTAGACGAATATGCCATTCATCCGCTTGTGGCCGAGGAGCTTCTCTCCCCTACCGTTCGGCCCAAAGTTGATGTATATCACAATTGTATATATCTTATTCTTCATTTTCCGACGATTTCCCACTCCCACGGCGGCGCGACGGAACAAGAAATAGATTTTATTATCGGTAAGAATATTTTTGTAACCACTCATTACGGTGTTGTTGATTCCGTGGAGAACTCCAATCGCCTCTTCAGCGTAAGCGCGGTCATCAAGAAATGCGGCGCCGTCGGCAGCCACGCCGGATTTATATTTTTTTATTTAATTAAGGAATTATATGAAAATCTTATGTCCGAACTTGAATACATTCAAAAAGAGCTGGATAAAATTGAAAGTCGCATATTTCTCGGACAGGAGCACAAAATGGTTCCTCACATTTCAAAAATAAACAGAAAACTGCTTCATTTCAAAAAGGCAATCAACCAACACCGACAAGTGCTTGAGTCGCTGGAGCGCGCCGGCGACAGTTTTTTCGGAAAAGAATTCGGATACTATCTTCACTCAATTACCGGAGAATATTACAAGGTTTCGTCTCTTCTCAGCGCAAGCAAGGATATTCTTGAAGAACTTAAAGAAACGAACGACTCTCTGCTTACCACAAAAACAAACGATATTATGAAAATTCTGACAATTATGGCATTTGTTACGTTTCCGCTTATGCTTTTTTCATCGTTGTTCGGTATGAATACAAAATATCTGCCGATTGTCGGAGCAGAAAACGATTTTTGGATTATCATAGGAGTAATGGCCGTTTCCGCGATTATTTTCTTTTTGTATTTCAAAAGCAAAAAGTGGCTGTGACCAAATTCTACCGCTCGCCGCATATCGGTAAAACACAATGAAGCTAGTACTATACAACACGCTTACGCGCAAAAAGGAAAAATTTATTCCCCTCAAAAAAGGGGCTGTTTCAATGTACCATTGCGGTCCGACCGTATATGGCGCGGTGCATATCGGGAACTTGCGCTCTTTTGTTTTTGCCGACACGCTTCGCCGAGCGGCCGCGTCTCTCGGTTTTAAGGTAACGCAGGTGATGAACATTACCGACGTGGATGACAAAACAATTCGCAAAGCGGGGGCGGAAGGGGTGGCGCTGAAAGAGATAACAACGCGCTACGAAAATGATTTTTTACGCGACATTGCCGCGCTTAATATCCTGCGTCCGCAGATAATGCCACGCGCCACCGAACACATACAAGAAATGATAACGCTCATTGAACGGTTGCTTAAAAAAGAAATCGCGTATCGTGGCGACGACGGTTCCGTGTATTTCAATATCGCTAGGGCTAAAAATTATGGGCATCTCGCGGGCATACGCACACTTTCCGCCACGGCGGGCGCGCATACAACCCGCGATGAATATGGCAAAGACGAGGCGCACGATTTTGTGCTCTGGAAAGCGTGGAAAAAAGAAGACGGCAACGCGCATTGGGAAGCGCCATTCGGCAAAGGACGGCCGGGGTGGCATATTGAGTGTTCCGCAATGTCAACAAAATATCTTGGGGAACAATTTGATATACATACAGGAGGCATAGACCTTATATTCCCCCACCACACGAATGAAATCGCGCAATCAAAATCGGCAACGGGAAAACTGCTCGCGCGGTATTGGCTTCATAATAATTTTCTTACGGTTAACGGGGAAAAAATTTCAAAATCGCTTAAAAATGACATCTATCTGAAAGATATTATTGCGCGGGGCATTCATCCCCTTTCGTATCGTTATGTGCTCCTCACCGCTCATTATCGGACACCCGTTAACTTTACGTGGGAAGCGCTTGCGGGAGCGGAACATGCGCGCGCGCGGCTATATGAATATTACGCAGAGCTTCCGCGCGGCGCGGGAAAAAAGATTAAAACATATGCGGAGAAATTTGAAAAACATATTGAGAATGACCTTGATACGCCGGGGGCGATTGCCGTCTTGTGGAATATGCTAAAAGACAAAAAATCACGACCGCAAGACATAAAAGCGACTCTTTTGTACTTTGATGCGTTTTTGGGACTTGGATTGCGCGGCGTAAAAAAAGAAAAAATTCCTGACGAAGTGCGTACGCTTGTGGCGCTTCGTGAACGCGCGCGAAAAGAAAAGAACTGGAAACAAGCCGATGAAACGCGCAAAAAAATTGAAACCCTTGGTTTTCTGGTAAAAGACACTTCCGCCGGTTCCGTTGTTCAAAAAAAGTAATTTATTTTTAATTCTCCGCGGGAAGCGCGGGCGCAGGAAGTACATCCGTTGCGCCGTCTGTAGTATCGCCTGCATTAATATCGGTAACCGTAACTATTCGCACCACTGTCGTGGTATTTCCGTTTGAATCGGTAACGCTATATCGCACGGTATACGCGCCCGCTATAGATACGTTCACCGCGTTTTCAATAACAATTTTCTTGCTGAGATCTCCGTCGTCATAATCAACGGCAATCGCTCCCGCGTCCGCGTATGCACTTCCTTTTTGCACCGAAGCGGACATATCGCCACGAAGAACAATCGCGGGATCTTTTGTTTTATATCTGTCATACACAATTATCTGCCGTTCAAGCGCCATTGTTTCCCCCGCGGGGTCGGCAGAAACATATCGCACGGTATGTACTCCCGGCGTTCGCGTATCAATACTCACCTCGCTCATAGGAGTACCATTTACCGCAGTCGTAACGCTCATATTTTGCTGCGCGCTATCCTGCGCCCGTACGCCGTTGTCGGAATATCCACCGCCGATTGAGCTCGTTGGAACGCGCGCCGGATTATTTCCTATCATCGTCATTGTTGCGCCGCTTGCCGTACGCGCGCTTGAGCCACTTGAAACGATAACGCTTTGATTTTGCTGATTTGACGCATCAGAAGACGCAACGGATGCCGGCTGTGTAGCAGGAGCGGGTTGCGCGCTCTCAACCGCCGTTACCGCTTGTGGTTTCGCGTCGTTGTTATTGTCGGCGTCATTAGTATTGCCGGCGTTTTCGGCATTCGGCGTATGAACCGGAATAATCGGCTCATACCCGACAATCGCCTCCTCTTTTGAGTCAAGAAACTTTCCAATAAGACCGCTGTACGTGATTGCAACAATTTTTTGAGTTGCGCCATTTTTTCGTTCTATGTTTTGAACTTCTTTGAGATGCTCCGACTGCTTATCAACCACCTCTTTTATTTCTTTTGCAAGATACAAGCCCAAATCTCTTTTTCCTAAAAATGCTTTTGAAACGGTAATTTCTTTCGAGCGTGAAATTGTCCCCCAAACGCCGTCCGAAATATCAATAGTGTTGAGTGTATATATAATATAATAATTTTCATCGTCTTCCGTAACATCGGTAATTTGCGCGGTGGGAGTAAATTGGTCAAGATTTGTGCGTACAATAAAAGAATTATCAACGGATGTGACCGCCGTTTTTTTTGAGAGCACCGCTTCAACCGTCGCGTCGCGAATATCTTCATTTGCCGCGAGGGCGCCGGTAACGCTCAAAAAAATGAGCATAAGCCCGAGCGGCAGCGCGTTGTGGTATTTTATGAATATAACAATTCGTTCCCACATATATAACAAGTATACATTGTATCCGTAATATCTGTACACTGCCGATATTCACACATACTATGCGTTACGTGTTACATTTTTTAATTAACTGAAATGCCCGCTTTTTTAAACAACGCGTTCCAAAAAACCGCAGGATTATATTTTTCAAGCGCGGCTTTTTGTCCCGCAGAGGCAATAGCCTTCCGCTCCATATCATGCGCAAGATAATAGCGCACTTTTTCAACCAAATCTTCCACTTCATTAAAAGACACGTACTCTTTCTCCTCTTTAAATAAGCGCGGAGTAGCGGCGCCTGTTTGTTCAAAAAGCATCGCTCCGCAAAACATTGTTTCAAAAACACGGCCCTTGAGTTGTGGCAAATCATTCCCCGCTTTTGAAAAATTCAGCGAGATTTTTGCGCGCTGGAGCGTTTCAATATATTGGTCAAGCGGGATTTTCTTGCGCTCATCAAGGTTACTTCCGCCGGTTACGACGGAAATGCCCGCCCTCTTGAGCGCGTCAATCATTACTTGCCTATCGGCGTGACCCCCCTCAATCGTGCCGATGAAACAAACATCAATGTCGCGAGTGCGTCCGGTATCTTTAAAACGGCGCGTATCATACGGAGAAAATGAAAGCATTGTCGCCGGATGCTTTGCGTGCAGGTCGGAATAATCAAGCATAACGGCGATAATTTTTTCTTGCGCAAGACTGTTTAAAAATGACGTGTCTACCAAATGCGAATCGGGATAAAAAGTCGCCATTGGTATATGAAGCGTATGGTGGAGATACAGCAATGTCTGCGTGGTGGGCCCGCGAACTCCGTCAAAATAGAACGTGCGGAAAACAATTATATCAGGCTTTCGTTGCTTACATTGCCGAATGAGCTCCTCGTCACCGCTATACCCATACCGCTCAAAAAATGCATCGTGATGAAAACGCGCAGTTGTGGCGAGGCCTGCCGCGTCAAGAGAATCCCACATATTGTATGGAAAATACCACGCTCCGAATTTCTCTTCCTCGGTGATGAAAAGGACGTGCGGCTTCACGCTCGCGGTTTCTTTGGTTGCAGGCACGACATCTTTCCCGCCCTTGCCAAGTCGCCGCCCCACTTCTTCATGATTTTTCCTATACACCTCTAGCCAGTCAATAAACGGCGGCAGGGGCGGCTCCGGACTCACATGAGCCGCGAGTGAGGGGAGCGGTGAAAGGCAGAGCTCTTTCGCGTACACAGTATTGATGGTCTTGTCTTCCGAGCCATATCCGGGGCCATTTTTATGAAGTTCCGCAAGTTTCAGGTATGTGTCGAAATACTTGTCGAGCACTGCTTCCGAAACCATGATGGTGAACGTGGTATGAAATATGGTGCGCCAATAGTTATACGCGCCCAGATAAATGTGCGATTGGTGCATGTTGGCATACCGGTCAAAATAATCAACCGGGTGGACTATCGCTTTGAATCTGCCATAACAGTCAAGCATTGAAGGAATGGCGTGCGGCAAGTGGAGATAGTCGTCTTCGCAGAAATAGATGAGAGGAAATTTCTTATCCCGTGCGTAGTTGAGCGCCGCCTCTATTGAATTGCCGTTTCCGGTTTCAGAAAGCGCAATAAATTGATGGGTGTTTCCATAACTTGCGAGCAGTTTCTTTATGTCGGCAACATCCTCCTCCGGCGAGTGGTCATCAAGGACGTGCACAACCCCCTCTGCGCCGAGTGAATCGAGGAGCGAATTGAGGCACGCGAGCGTAAGCTCACTCTTTGACTCGGCAAGCGGCCGCTTTCCGCCGTGGAGGGCGTGCACGCGCGTACAGGTTCTGAGTACTACATGTAACATGTGACCATTGACCATTGACATATGATTAGTTTTTTAACAATGTTTGTCCTTTTATGTGTTCGTGCAGTTTTTGGATCGGCTCGCGCCAGCTTCGGAGTTTCTCCTGTCGAAAAACGGTTACCGACGGATACCAGTCGCTTTTGCCTCCGGGGGTTGCCCATGTGAAATATGACGCAATGGGAACGATCACGCACGTCGGCGTACCGATTGCGCCCGCCGCGTGCACCACGCTTGTACAGCTTGATATAAGCACGTCAAGATTCGCGAGTATCGCAAGCGTCTCGTCCCAGTCGGTGAGATATTTTCGCAAATCATACACGCCGAAATTATGCGGAAGTTGCATTGCACCGTAATCGCGCTGGACAGAAAATAATTGTCCGTAACGTGAAAAATCCATAAAGAGACGTGGGTGTATTGAGCGGAACTGTTCATGCTCAAACTTCGGATTGCCCGCCCATCGTATCCCGATTTTTGGCTTTCCGCCGGCAATCGCGTCCAGTTTCTTTTTCCAGAATGCCACCCGCGCGGGATCCGGTTTTAAATACGGCATGCCGACCATTGGAGAATCAATGGAGAGCAGGTTGGGCGTATTCATCATTGGAATATAGCAATCATACTCACGCTGTTTGGCTTCCGACATCGGCAGAACCTCGTCCACCGTATCGGCAAACGCGCGCTTGAAAACATCGATTAATTGCGGAGAGCACCCCACAACCACCCGCCCCGCGCCCCGTTCTTTTATCATCGGCGTAAAGCGCGAGAAGATGATTTCATCGCCCAGTCCCCCTTCATAAAATAGCAAAACTTTTTTCCCCTGAAGCGATTCCCCCGCATACCGTTTTGCTTTTGGCAAAATAGTTACGTGCTCGCTCCCCCAAAGGTGTTCGCTTCTTCCCAGGTCGCGCAGCTTGAATCCTTCCATAAAATTTCCTTTCCGCATTTCGTACCAGCCGAGATTGAAACTGGTTCGAGGCGAAAGTGGCAAGCCCCGAAGTATCTTCTCCGATTCGTCAAATCTGCCCTCGCCGCTTAAATAGAGCGCATAGTCAAGCGCGTAGTCAATATTGCGCGGTTCCTTATCAAATAGTTTTTCAAGCAACGCGCGGGCGTCATCAGGCCGTTTAAGCCCTTGGTAACACTTTGCAAGATTAAAGGCGATTCCCGAATCACCGGGAAATTGGTGTTCAAGGCCCTTCATAATTGAGGCGGCTTTCTTGAATTGCTTGAGCCGACAGAGTGCGCCCGCGTACTCATTCACAATGAGAGTATCGTCGGGTATGTTCTTTAAATATGTTTTCGCGAGCTCGACTGCGGCGGCATCTTCTTTGTTTTGTATAAGACCGCGTATCATGTCGCGCATTTCCGTCTGCGGAAAATTCCCTGCCTGCGGAAAATTTGGAATCCCCGCGTTCGGTGACCCCCCGCGTCCCCCAAGAGTGGGCGCCGCCAAATTAATGGACGTCGTCCGCTCCATCTTCGGACGTCGGACGTCCGAAGATGGAGCGGCGCCGGAAAACCCGTTTTGAGATGCAATAATATCCGCACTGTTATCGCGCGCACCAAACCGATATGGCGCATCCAGAAATCCAAATTTCGGACGTCCGACGTCCGAAGTTCCAATGAGGGACGTCGGACGTCGTCTCGACGTAGTCGGACTCTGTCCTGACGAAGTTGGACGTCCCTCATTGCACTCCGCAAGAATTCGGCGCGCGATTGCTCGGAAATCTGTGTTTCCGCTTGTCTTCTCAAGATATCGCTCTGCGTATTTTCCGCTTTCCTCGAGATTTTTGAACGTGTAGTAATATTCCTTTAGCACAAACCAGATGAGATACGCGTCGTTTGGGTCATCTTCAAGCGCCTGTTTCGCAATGTTAAAATACTGTTCTGTCCGCTCCTTTCTCGGTTCATGCAGATGGTGTCGCATAATACCGGTAACATATTTAACCGCCTCTTCTCCTTCACCTATCCATTCTAAATGCTCATGTACGGGCTTGTCCCAGCGGTACATGCCGCTTCTATGGATTTTGCTATCCATTGTTGTACCGGCCTCAAGACCCTCCTTCATCTCCCCGTTCTCCTGTTGAAAGGTCTGATAGGTGAGCCGTGTCACCCAAGGGTACGCGCTCACCACGCGCTCCATCTCGTAGCGCCAATTTTTGTTGTAATACTCGTCAAAATCAGGCCAGATGAGCCAGTCAATGTCTTGAGGCACCAGTTCCAGCACTGAATTGCGCGCTTCGTCAAAACGAAACGGTTCAAATTTCTTTTCTACAACCGGCACGCCCGCCGCTTTGAGAAGCTTCACCGAACTGTCCGTACTGCCGGTGTCAACGACAATGCGGCAGTCGAAATCGGCAGTATGTTCGAGCCACCGTGGAATGTTCTTTTCTTCGTTTTTGCATATGGCGCATGCCGCAATTTTCATAATTAAGGAATAAGGAATTATGAATTAGGAATAAAAATTTCGCGCACCAAAACCAAAACCAGTTTGCGCCCTTCTTTCCACGCATCAAGGTCTGCGAATGATTTAATTTTGTTAGATTCATTCTGCATGATTCCTAATTCCTTATTCCTAATTCCCGTTTATGTCCACGCGTCCCACGGTTCAGATGCACGATAGTATTTTTCATATACTTCGTCTCCGAGAATCTTCCGTGGATCACGATGCACCCTCTCAAACGACGGACGCACATCGTGGAGCCCGGGAAACTGATGCACCCTCCAGTTGCTTCCGCTTGGACGCGTGATATGTGAAAGGTCGTGCTCAAATGATTCTTCTCCAAGAAACTCATATATGCGGGCGAGTTCCCGTTTCGGGTTCTCCATAAGCTTATTGTAATCAACAAAAAGAAGGCGGTCTAAAAAACCGCCCACGACCGCGTCTTTGGTCGCGTTGTACGCAATACCGAGTACGCCGTTCGGCGCTGCAAAGTAGTCCGCGCGGGAGAGTACCGTTGAGCCACCGAGTCCTATTGCCGCATCAGCTCCGGTGAGTTCAAGCGGGTGCGCTTGTCGAATGCTTTCAAATGAGGCAAGTATCTCCACCACAGGCCGTACAGGTGTAATGACTTTAATTTTCCTTCCGAGTATTTCTTCAAGTAGTTGTATATGCGATGACCAGCCGCGGCTTTTATCAATAACGACGGGTTTCTTTATGTCGGAGAAATACGAATCAAGTATGGCCCGTAGCACGGCATGCTTCGCGGTCATATTCGGATTCTCCATGTGGAATCCGTCTTTGTCCCAATTCGCGTATACGCCGGCGAAGATACCGCTTAATCCTGAAACCGGCGCGCCGTGTATCCGAGGGTTCTGCGACAGCAGAGAAACAAGCATCGTTGAGCCCGCGCGCGGCAATCCCGCCATAAAATGAAGCATCATATACGCAAAAGTGTAAGGTTTTAAGCCAAAAAGTCAACGCATCGTTTCTACTGATAAGTCATCAATCTTCTAATGCGACAATATTCTGACGTCCGACGTCCGAAGATTAAAATTTGTTATTGTTTATACTCAAGCGTTGCCCTTCCTCCGTTCTCGGCAGAAAAGCCACGCAACATATCCGGTATTGATCGTGCGTATTCTTTTTCTCCGTCAAAGAAATCTAAAAGATACTCCCGTTGTGTGAGCGAAGGAAAATTCTTTTTCCCAAGATAGTCTAGATGACTACTCCAGCGATACGTGTTGAGATATTCAAGCGCTTTCGTCGGATTTTTAATGCCACGATTTCGCCACTCCGGCATCGTGAGGTCCAGCGGATTAAAGTGAATATAATATGAAATCCATGAAAAATGCGGGTCGCTTTTGACAGAAACATATTTATATTTTCCTTGAAACAATGCGCCGGCCCGCTTGTACTTTTCATTGAAATATTTTGCATAACCGCCGTTCAGTTTCTTCATAAACAGCGACATACCGCTTTCAACGAGAGGTGATACAAGCAAGTGATAGTGATTTGGCATCAGGCAAAACGCGTGCAGTTGAACTAGTAGTTTCCGTTTACGCCGCTCAATCTTCGGACGTCCGACGTCCGAAGATTGAGCGGCGGGGTGGTTAAAGAAATAGTTATTGGAGATGGAGTTAGCCACATCGTTAAATTCGAAAAGATCATGAACAAAACGATAACGGTCATTATCGTCCATAAAGATTTTTCGTTTATCAACGCCGCGGTTCAGTACATGGTAAAGAATCATAGGCGCCCATTATATACTATTCGGACGTCCGACGTCCAGAGGTTGGACAAATGTCCAAAATATAACTTCGGACGTCGGACGTCCGAAGATTGAAATTATTGGCGAGATGAGAGTTATCGTTTCAGAGCAACTCCTACCGTAGTGTTTTCATCTCCGATATCTACCCAGCTTGTATCCGTTCCGATTTGAGTAGGGGACGAACGATTGACTGTGTCTCCAAGTCCCAAACGTCCATAAGTATTATTGCCCCATGTCCAAAGCGTGCCGTCCGATTGAATCGCAAAAGTGACCTGTCCCGCGCTGACTTTAGTCCATGATGTAAGAGAGCCAACTTGCGTGGGTGAAGAACGCTTGATGACATCACCAAGACCTAGACTCCCACTACCGTTATTTCCCCACATCCAAAGCGTGCCGTCTGCTTTGCGGGCGGCAGTGTAGCCGACCCCGTCAGACACGTCAACCCATGACTTGAGTGTCCCAACCTGAACGGGAGATGAAGTGGTCACTGTATTATTTTGACCAAGCCGACCCGAAGTATTTCCACCCCATGCCCAGAGTGTGCCGTCTGATTTAAGCGCACTACTTCCATAACTGCCTCCGCATGAGACAGCGACCCATGTAGTTAAAGATCCAATTTGAATCGGGGATGATTTCGCGACAATTGTACCATCGCCAATTGCACCGAAAGCATAGAAATTTTGCCCTGTTGCCCAGAGAGTACCACCCGAGCGCATGAAATTACTTTGCGCGCTCTTTACCCCAAATTCATGGGTCCACGAAGTAAGAGTGCCAACCTGTGCTGGAGATGAACGTGCCACTGCGTCTCCAAAACCAAGCCGACCGAAAGTGTTTGCCCCCCACCCCCACAATGTTCCATCCGACTTAAGCGCAAGCGTACTGCTTCCTCCCGTAACGGTATGTACCCATGTAGTAAGCGTGCCAACTTGTGTAGGTGAAGAGCGACTCACTGTGTCACCATGCCCTAGTTCACCTGAACCACCAGTACCCCACGTCCAAAGTGTGCCGTCCGACTGAATGGCAGCGATATGTGCAGTGCCGTAGGCAGAAGCGTGCGTCCATGTTGTAAGAGTTCCTACTTGCGTTGGGGACGAACGAAGTACTACATCTCCCTGACCAAGTTGGCCGGAACTATTTTGCCCCCATACGAAAAGTTTGCCGAAGGTTTTTTGTTTTCTGAAGCGGTGCATGATACGGGAATTAGGAATTAGGCAAAAAAGTCCCGTATTCCTGATTCTATTTTATTATATTGAAATTGCACGTTGCACGCCAGTGAAAAAAGCACTGTTCAACCTTCGGACGTCCGACGTCCGAAGATTGACCTGTAGTTTGAAACTATCATGCGCTTCGAAGTCCGAACGAATGGTCAGCGGAGGCAGATACCATGGTCCACGTAGTGAGCGAGCCGACCTGCGTCGGGGAAGAGCGATTCACCACATCTTCAAGGCCGAGTTTTCCGTACGTATTTTTCCCCCAGCTCCACAATGTGCCATTTGACTGAATTGCCATAAGACCGTGCGCGCCGTATCCCCTCGTTGGTAATCGTGCCCATGTCGTAAGAGTCCCTACTTGTGTTGGAGAAGAACGCGCTGTTGTATCGTTCTGACCTAATTGCCCGTATGTTTGAGTCCCAGACGTCCACAGTGTTCCATCAACCTTGAGCGCCATCAAGGCCGTGTTGCTTATGACCGCGTCAACCCATGTGGTGAGTGAGCCAACTTGTGTGGGGGATGAACGGCTTACGGCATCACCAAGACCAAGCTGACCTGCGAGACTTGTTATATTAGCTCCTCGCGTCCACAGAGTTCCATCAACTTTAAGAGCCGGAACTCCAAGACCGCCTCCACCTCCTGAAATGGTGGTCCATGTGGTCAGCGTTCCAACCTGTACAGGAGAGGAACGAGCGGTCGTGTCGCCGAATCCAAGTTCCCCAAAACTATTTGCTCCCCACGCCCATTGAGTGCCGTCTACTTTAAGAGCAACGGCGCTGTTGTCCTCCACCCTCACGGCATCTACCCACGTTGTTAAAGTTCCAACTTGCGTAGGAGATGAGCGACTTACAACATCTCCATGACCAAGCCCTCCGCCGGTGCCAAGCCCCCACGTCCAGAGCGTCCCATCTGATTTAACTGCCAGTGTACCGAATACCGTTGAAACCCCCGTCCACGTGGTAAGCGTTCCCACTTGTGTGGGTGACGAGCGGTCTACTGCATCTCCAAGCCCGAGCTGGCCGCTATTGTTTCTTCCCCACGCCCACAGCGTGCCGTCTGCTTTTATCGCTGACACGCTATACCTTCCTGTACTGATATGTGTCCATGTGGTAAGTGTCCCAACCTGTGTCGGAGACGAGCGTGTTACCGTGTCGCCCATGCCAAGCTGACCATATTGATTTCTGCCCCACGAAAAAAGGACACCTGCGCCGGCGCCCGCGGCGGCAGTGCCTGAATCGCCGAGTATGGACCTAAAAGATGCGCCGAGTGGGGACATAATAAAAAATTGGGAATTAAATCATTAGTAAATCAGTCATTGGTCATTAATCGTTGGCGATTGATGACTAGTAAGTTGTCCACAGTGTTACTCTTGACTTTTTATTTTGATTTGTTATCATATATATACAAATGGCTTCGGCCCGGCCCCCGAAAGGGGGAGAACAAAAAAACCCGTTAAAGCATGTCTTTGACGGCTTTTTTTATTTGTTCAAATCCAACATTTACTCCCAGACGACACCAGCGAATTTCGCGTTCGGAATACAAAGGAAAATATTCTTCGTTGGCATGAGTTTTTTTCTTCTCTGCATTCCATTGGTCAAAATCTTTTGAAAAGTCACCGGGCGTTTGTTTTTTCATGGTTTCAAACTCTCAAGATCTTTTTTAACTTTCAACTTTATAACTTTTTACTATTTTATATCCAGTCCGCCGGTAAATCCAAGCCATATAGTTCCGCCGTCTGTTGTGATAAATGTGAGGACATCAACGCCTGTCGTGGTGAGCGTTGGCGCGGTGCCCCCCGCCCAATCCACCGACGCCGGCCAGTTGACCGTCTGGGAGCCGCCGTTCGTGAGAATGAGCGTAAACGAACCCGCGGTGCCGGATGCGGGAGGGTTTGAAAAGGTGAATGTGTTCGCGGAAGTGTCAACGGTCGCGGTTACGACATTCCCGAGCGTTAAATCAATATCCTGCGTGCCGCCGCCCGTTCCTCCGATTGCGTTCACCGTCTCGCCATAATCCTTGATGACCGGCTTTTGGAGCGTCTTGTCGTCTAAATCTATTCTATTTACAGAAACTCGTATAGCCATAAAAATAACCCGAAAATGATTAATTACCCGAAAATCCCGAATAAATTACTAATGTGTAAATT
>CAZKXD010000006.1:0-12963 GCA_964556765.1 uncultured Candidatus Saccharibacteria bacterium
GCAAAATGCGGCGTTTTTGATATGCTCAAACCATATTATTCGTAATACCGCCGACCTTTGGATAGATAGGTTTGAATGTAAAAACTCATTCAAGTCTAAAATCTGAAGGCCGACTCAATATCATAATGCACACAAAAGAATTTTCCGCCGACATCGGCGGAAGGCCGCTCGCGGAGGTCATAAGCGACCTTGCTGAGAAAGCACACGGATCGGTAATTTTAACATACGGCAACACATCGGTGCTTGCGACCGCCGTTATGTCAAAAGAAAAACGCGAAGGGACTAATTTCTTTCCGCTCACCGTTGACTACGAGGAAAAATTTTACGCGGCGGGACAAATTTTAGGAAGCCGTTTCGTGCGGCGCGAAGGGCGACCGACGGATGAGGCCGTTCTCTCCGGTCGCGTAGTGGACAGGACCATCCGTCCGCTATTTGACCAACGAATCAGAAATGAGGTGCAGGTTGTCATCACCGTACTTTCCTTCGGCGAATATGACCCTGACGTGCTCGCGGTAAATGCCGCTTCGCTCGCGCTCGCAATCTCGGACATACCGTGGAATGGGCCCGTATCGGCAATCCGCATAGGAAAGCGCACAGGAAACGATACTCTTGAAATAAATCCGACATACGAAATGCGCGGGCACGAGGATATGCTTCTTGACGCAACCATCTGCGGCAAAGACGGGAACATCAATATGATTGAGGTTGGGGCAAGCGAGGCGGGGGAAGAAACATTGAAAGAAGTATTTGACCGCGCCGTCAAAGAAGTTGAAACAATACAGGCGTTTCAGAAAAAAATTATCTCCGAAATCGGAAAGAAAAAACAAGCCGTTGAACTCGCGGAAACGCCCGATGCAATTAAAAAACTGTTTGAAGAAACGGCGGGGAAAAAACTTCACGCGGCGCTTTTAAGCGGAGACGGAAAAAAATACATAGAAGAACTTGCCGACGAATGGAAGAAAGAATGCGCCGAACGACTCCCCGATGAAAACATTTCTCTCGCGCTTGCCTACTACGACGAGCGTATAAACACCGCCATACACGAGGAGGCGATACAAAACAACAAACGCGCGGACGGAAGAACGATGGACGAAATCAGAACGCTCTACGCAAAGGCGGGTGGCATTTCGGAAGAAGTGCTTCACGGAACCGGAATCTTTTATCGCGGCGGCACGCATGTGCTTTCAATTCTTACTCTCGGCGGCCCGCAAGACGCGCAACTAATGGATGGTATGGAAATAAAGGGAAAGAAGCGATTTATGCATCACTACAATTTTCCGCCATTTTCAGTTGGGGAAACGGGACGACTCGGCGGTATGAACAGAAGAATGATCGGGCACGGAGCGCTTGCGGAAAAAGCGTTACTGCCGCTTATTCCTCCGAAAGAGGCATTTCCCTATACCATCCGCATTGTTTCCGAGGTTATGTCGTCAAACGGGTCATCTTCCATGGGTTCGGTCTGCGCCTCCACGCTTGCGCTTATGGATGCCGGAGTCCCTATCGCAAAGCCGATTGCGGGTATCGCTATGGGACTTATGATGGAAACACAAAACGAAAAAAGCAAAGCGCAACAATATAAAATACTAACGGATATTCAAGGACCGGAGGATGAACACGGAGATATGGATTTCAAGGTCGCCGGAACCCGTGACGGAGTTACGGCGGTACAAATGGATGTAAAGGTGGACGGCATTCCTGTTCATATTCTTGTTGAAGCGCTCGCCGCGGCAAAGAAAGCGCGCCTGCAGATTCTTGATGTTCTGCAAAATGAAATAGGAAATCCGCGTCCCGATATCGCGCCATCCGCTCCAAAGATTCTTGTTCTAAAATCACCGGTAGATAAAATAGGAATGATTATCGGTCCGGGCGGAAAAGTAATACACAAAATCACCGAGGAAACCGGCGCGCAAATTGATATTGAAGAGGACGGCACCGTATTTATTACCGGCAAAAATGGAGCGGCCGAGGCGGCGCGCGCGCGAGTGGAGGAAATCATTCACGAATTTGAACCGGGGGAACACGCCGAGGGAGAAGTCGTAAAAATTATGGACTTCGGCGCGTTTGTTAAAATCAGCGCGTCAACGGAAGGACTTGTGCATATTTCAGAAATGGCGCCATGGCGCGTAGAGCGCGTCAGTGATCTTTTAGCGGAAGGGGATACCGTACCCGTCGTCGTCAAAGAAGTGGATAAAGCGAGCGGAAAAATAAGTCTCTCCATTAAACGAAGAAATCCTGATTTTTTCAACAATAAGAAAAAACCGCCCTCTCCTAACGGTTTTGGCAACACTATTCATAAAAAATAGTAATACCCCGCCCCGCACACCCCGCACCATCGCGGGGTGTGTTATTATGTGTGTTACTATTATTATATGAACCCCGAGGAAAAACCGCCGCGAGAACAACAAGAACCGGAAGCGGCATCTCTTTCGCGCCTGCGCACATACAAAGGTGACGTAACCGAGTCGCTTAAATCCGGCGGGCAGTCTCTTGCCGGCATGATTCTCGCCGAAAAAAGCCGTCAAGAAAAACAAAGCGGTGAAACACCCGTCGCGGAAGAAAAAAATTTCTGGACACAAAATGGTTTGTTCGTCGCGGGCGGAATACTGCTTGCGATTACGGCGCTTGGCATTGTCGCTTTTCTGTTTTTGAGAAGCCCCGACGAAAAACCGACGGTACGTTCCGTCGCTTCGTGGAATCCCATTTTCGTTGAGATAGAAAAAACGATTTTGCTTGAACGCGTACGCGCCGGCGAAATTACCGCCGAAATTGAGAAAATCAAAAGCGGCACGCCAATGCCGATAAACGCGATTCTTCACGCGGTGTTTGGAAAATCGGTATCGTCGACGGATGGCCCGCGTGAAATACCAATCACAACGAAAGAATTACTCTCCGCGTTTTCCGACAGCATACCCGACCAGCTCACGCGAACACTTACTGATTCATTTTTTTTCGGGCTTCATTCGTTTAGAACCGTTTCTCCGGTTCTCATTATACAAAATCAATTTTATGATGGCGCGTTTCTCGGTATGCTCCGGTGGGAACCGTTTATGCTTCACGATATCGCGCCGCTTTTTTTAATAAAGCCCGATACCGGTCAAATGACGTTTACGGACGGAATAATAAAAAACATTGATGCGCGCATATTAAGAAACGCGGGCGGAAACACGTTGCTTTTATATTCTTTTGTAGACAGAAAAACCATTGTCATCACCACAAGCGCCGAAACATTTGAGGAAGTGATAACTCGCCTGCAGGCGCCTCGCCCCGTTACGCAATAATCTCGCCCCAAAGACGGTTTGCAAATTGCGTATATTGGCTTTATACTGTGTTGTATGACACACAATATAGAACATCTGAAACAAAAACTGGAAGAAGAAAAAAGACTTTTAGAAACCGAGCTGTCTTCAGTCGGACAAAAAAATCCGGACGTGCCGGGAGACTGGGAAGCAACCCCGGGGGGCGACGCTACACTGCAAGACACCGATGAAAATATAAAAGCGGATAACTATGAAGAACTCGCGGAGAGAAGCGGCGTCGGCGCGGAGCTTGAAGAGCGTCTATTAAACGTAAACCGCGCGCTCAAAAAGATTGAGGACGGAACATTCGGAATCTGCGAGATAAGCGGCGAACCGATTGAAGAAGACCGGCTCGCGGCAAACCCCGCCGCGCGCACTTGTAAAAAACACATAAACGAAATGCCGAATGAAACGCACCGCCATTAAGGCGGTGCGTTTTTTGAAAAAACCGCTCAATATGGCATTATGAGAAAAGAAGGCGCAAAAATACGGTACGGGATCAGTGGAACAAGAAATGACGCGGCGGGAGCAATTTCTCGCGCTACTTGCACTTACTGAAGAAGAGCACGAGAGGGTACTCGCGGCATATATGTTCGCAAAATACGGGCACGAGCGGCAAATGCGGGATTGCGGGGTAGTACGATATTTTGAACATCCGCGAGCGGTCGCCGCTATCATAATTAATGAACTGGGAATTAATAATGACTGGAGAATTATCGTAACAGCGCTTCTTCACGATATACTGGAAGATTCGTGGATTCTTGATGAGAAACGAATCTCAATTAATTTTGGAAAACGAGTCGCGCGGTGGATAGTTAGTTTGACAAAAACAGATGGAGTTGATTACCATGACCGGTTTAATCGGTGTACCATATGGCAAGTGCTTTTGATTAAACTTTCTGACCGGCTGGACAATGTGCGCTCACTCACGACATGCTCACAAGAAAAACAAGTCCGCTATGTGAAAGAAACGGAGACCCATTATCTCCCGCTTATCAAAAAACTTGTTTCCCTTCTGCCAAAAGAAGATCGTTGGCGCGCGGAATATCTGCAGTCACAGATGGAATCATCCCTCCAAAAAGTAAAAAGCTCGCTCAAAACCCCTTAGGGGGTTTTTCTTTTGAAGTGCGGCGCAATTTGCATACACAAAAACTTTTATATACACTGTGAACAATGCGTATTATTTACTCGGCACAAGCCGTCGGACTCACTCCGCACATCATATCCGTTGAGGTGGATTTGTTTAAAGGATTCCATACATTTTCCATCGTCGGACTTCCCGATAAGGCGGTTGAAGAATCAAAAGACCGCGTCAGCTCCGCGATAAAAAGCGCCGGATTCAAGTCTCCCAAAAGTAGCGGCCAACAAAAAGTTGTTGTCTCTCTTGCTCCCGCGGATTTAAAAAAAGAAGGCCCCATCTTTGACATCGCAATCGCGCTCGGATATCTTCTCGCAAAAAGCGAGAGCGAGAAAAAAGATACCGATGACGCGGAAGAAGAAAAAATTCCGTTTAGTTTTGAACCGCGCGGAAAACTTTTTCTTGGGGAATTATCTCTCGGTGGCGAGTTGCGTCCCGTACGAGGCATCCTTCTTATTGTGAAAAAAGCAAAAGAACTGGGATTTGAAGAAGTATATATGCCGTATGAAAACGCCGCGGAAGCATCGTATATCCACGGCATTTCCATATACGGCGCAAAAAATCTTACCGATATTATTTCGCACATTAACACGCGCGCGCTAAGCGAGCATATTAAAAAGAAAACGGGTATAACGGGAAAAAAATAACCCGAACGGAGCCGAAAAATTTTTCACCTGTTTCAGAACAAGCGCGCGAAGGCGTAGTTGATTGGGGAGACATCAAAGGACAAGAGGGGGCGAAGCGCGGTCTTGAAATTGCCGCCGCAGGCGGACACAATGTGGCATTTTTCGGACCGCCCGGCACGGGGAAAACGCTTCTTGCGCGTTCTTTTGCCGGAATTTTACCGCCGCTTTCACTGGAAGAGGCCCTTGAGGTAACGGGCATTTACGGAACAATCGGAAAAACGAACGGGGAAATCATCACGGCCGCTCCCTTTCGCGCGCCGCACCATACCTCTTCGTATGTATCCGTCGTCGGCGGAGGAACGTTTCCCAAACCGGGAGAAATTACATTGGCTCACCGCGGGGTGCTGTTTCTAAAAGCAGACTCGGTATTGGGGTCAAGACTCAACAGGAAGACAGCAACATTAGTAGCTGTCCCATAAATAAGCATAAAAAAATAAGGCAGTGATTGGCCTTTCTAAGTAGGCCTACACTCTTCTCGAAAAAACGGGACAGCAAATATGGTTTGAGTCCTAGTAAAAGACTCAAAAAAGCGCCTATTTTCAATGCAAAAACGAGTTTTTTTGTTTATAATGTACATATGGACATGGTCACTATTCCAGAAGCAACCAAGTGGGCTAAAGACTACCGTGCCAGGGGCAAAAAGAAGGCTGCTCTCGGAGTTTGCCTGGGGCTTATTTAACAATGGTTCCAAAAAATTTGATACCTACTTAGCTATTTATTACAACAACGTATTCCCAAAACCATATACTAACCCGAAAGTTCTATACTACTTCGAGCCAAAAGGTTTGCTCGTTCACGATGCTTTTTGGAACTTCATAGGAAGGGACGATAACACTTTTAACCAACTCGTAGAAATATTCGACCGCTACGGCAAGGAAAACAATCAGGAAATCTGGGAAGCATTCTCTGCTCTTGTTGGGGGAAGGAAGTGGTGGTAGATACTATCACGGAGTCTACCGAAAACCCGACGCAGTAGGAACGACCCAACGATGTGATTGGTGTCCCGCTTGAAGAGGGGGTTATTTCAATCGCCCGCGCGAAAGGAGCCGAGATTTTTCCCGCGCAATTCACGCTTATCGCCGCGTTTAATCCGTGTCCATGCGGATTTTACGGAGACAAAACGAAAGAGTGCGTCTGTACGCCGTCACAAATGGTAACATACCACCGAAAAATATCAGGGCCAATCATTGACCGTATTGATATGTGGATTCCTGTTATGCGCATAGAACACGCAAAACTTTCCTCTCGCACAGAAGCGCGCGGTTTGCTCAAAGAAAGCGACACGGTGCGACGGCGCGTGCACCATGCGCGCGAAATTCAAAAAAAACGATTTGAGAGCGCGTCGGCGCATCTTAACGCGCATGTCGGCGTTAAAGAAATAGATTCGCTTATGCCACTCTCTGAATCCGTGCAGACGCTTCTTATTGAATCGGCAAAAAAACTTGACCTGTCCGCTCGGTCATACCACCGCGTCATAAAACTCGCGCGCACCATCGCTGACTTGGACCATAGCGATGCAATACAAGAAAATCATCTCCTTGAAGCGCTTCAATACAGACCAAAACAATTCGTATATTAATAATACGGTTGGGGACAGAATACAGAAAGAATAATAACGTAAATTGAAAAAGCGGCGGGAATGTTTTCACATTTCTGCCGCTTGCGTTTATCTAATCTGGCACACTCCCCAATAGCTCTCTTGGCTTATCCTCCACACCTATCAGTCAAAACCAAAACCACGGTAAGGATGCTCTTTTCTTTCCCTCTCCCTCTGATGTTCTCTCCAGTTCATATACTGTTCATGTGTCATTGTCTCTCCTCCAACCGTAACGAGGCTGGAACTATAATCATACCTCGACACGGGGGTGTCGAACTCTTCCCACCGCACCTTATCATTGCCGCTACCTCTCGAGCGAGACATCGGTTTCTTCTCCTTTTCCCTTTGTTTGGAACAAGATGCCCCGTATATCATTTTACTTAACGATACGTTTTATTACCAATTTTATTCTACAAATTATAAAAAATCATTAATACCGTTGAAAAATAAAGACTTTTTGCGTTCAATACATGACATTTTTTACGTCATTCTCGGGATAGATACGACCACACATAAATATATTTTCTTAACGACTCTAGAATACCGCCCCGAACAATTTGTGTATTAAAAAATCGGCAGGGAGTAGCGCCATGCCGATTTAAGACCGCTTTGAAAATTGGGGTCCGCTAATCATCCGTCCACAAAGCAAACGTCGCAAAAATCCCTATCACCAAAAGA
The DNA here is from genome assembly GCA_964556765.1 of uncultured Candidatus Saccharibacteria bacterium. Taxonomy (GTDB): domain Bacteria; phylum Patescibacteriota; class Minisyncoccia; order Phycocordibacterales; family UBA2135; genus JACPBB01. The sequence continues at coordinate 7,396 of CAZKXD010000006.1, forward strand.
GCAAGTTGGAAGACTCCTAAAAGCCACACGCCAACGCCAAACACAAAAAGCTCCTCAAAAAATCCGTGCGGGGCCAAAAGAGAACGCGCGCCCACATAAAGCCATACAGGAATAAGCGCAACCGCCCAAATGCCTATGGTAATAAATAAGCGCCGGATGATATCAACCACATTCCGCCACATTCCGCCACTCCGTCTATGTAATCTAACACAGATACTATATATAATAATCTCAAAAATCAAGCGGCAACTGCGCTAGCGGACAAAGTTCTGAAGTTCCCGCAGAATCCCCGTCGCGGCATTTCTCCGCTCGGTAATTTCGTTCATAAGCGCTTGAAATTCCGCGCCATCTTCTTTTCCGATATAAAACACGAGCGTATATTCTTTAAAGTTTTCAGGGGTTCGTTCCTCAAGAATATCTTGTCCGCGGATTGATACTTCATCAAAAAGCGCCTTGCCTTGTCCGACAAAAAGAAGCGCGGTCGTATCTTTCGCGCGATTAATCTCCGTAAGCGCGTCGGCGATATACGCATTCCCTTTCATCAACATTGAAATATACACACCCAGTTCATTTTTAAATTTTCCAAGACGCTCCGCTTCCGCTTCGGCTTTTGCCTTCAGCGCTTCTCCCGTTTTTTCCTGTATTTCACCTCGCAGGACTTCTTCTGTTTTTGTTTTTTCGGCGATGGTCGTCGTAAGCTCGGCGCGCGTTTCGGCTATTGTCGTTTCAGCGTGTTCGCGCTTCTTTTTTTCTTCTCCCGCTTCCACCTTTAATTGTTTCAACTCCGCATCAATTTTTTGCTCAAGCGCCTTAACTTTGTCCGATGCTTCAAGAAACAAATCAATCGCATCCTGATAATAGGTGAACGAGGTATTAATCATTGACGCATCGCCCGCGAGAAGCGCCTTCGCTTCAAGCCAGTTTCCCTCATCTGCCGCCCTCCGCGCTTTTTGAAAGTTCACTTCCGCAATCAAAAGCTCTTTTGATTGTTCAATTTTTTGTTCAACCGCGGGCACTGCTTGTTTGATGGCGCGGTCTTTCACACTGCTGTAGCCGACAAGCGAAGCAAGATAATTTCCTGCTTGAAATTTTTCCGACGCATCCTCTGCAATCTGCACGGAAAGCTGTTTTTGCAGAAACACCGTTCCCACTCCGGCGGCGGATACCAACACGATAAACGCAATAAGTGTTTTTGCGTACATAATACTATTAAGTATACATCCGCATAATCTTTAACAAAAGCAAAAAGCTCCGCACCTGCCGTGTCTAGCAAAATAGGTGCGGAGCTTTTTAAACCGTAGTCGCCACACTTCTTGTTTTAAAAAGGATTCTTTGCGCCACGGACTTCAAAGTGGAGATGCGGACCGGTTGATTGTCCCGTTGAGCCAATATACCCGATAACTTGACCCTGAACTACAAACGCGCCCTGATTTACAATGATTCCGTCCATATGTGAATATAGTGTTTGCGTTTCATTCGGATGGCTCACAACCACATATTGTCCATATCCACCGTTCCACCCGGAATCCCGAGCAATAATGACATAGCCGGAAGCGGCCGCCATAATCTCACGCCCGTGTGGAGCGGCAAGGTCAACGCCATTATATCCATGGAGTCCCTGCGTCTTTACCGAGCCGATAACCGGCTTCAGATAATAGCCGACGTATTCCGGCCCGCCCGAACCGCTTACGGGCAAAGACCCCCGCGCGGAGTAAGATCTGTTTATGACTTCCCCCGCGGGAATAATGACCACTTGTCCCACCGCAAGCGCCGATGAGTCCGCAATGTCATTAAACTTTTTTATTTCATCAACGTCTCCTTTAAACTTCTTTGCAATGGTATCGAGCGTATCTCCCTTCAGAACCGTATAGCTGACTCCGGAAACGGGAAGAATGGTGAGGACTTGCCCTTCGCGGATTAAATCGCCTCGTTTTATATCGTTCGCCCATATAATGGTATTCACTGAAACTCCAAACATTTTTGCGATACCGGAAAGAGAGTCTCCCTCGCGCACCACGTATAAACTAATCTGCCCGTTGCTTGATACCGCATCGCCGACATCGGCAATTGTTCCTAACGGACCGGAATCGGGGAGAAGGGCGCTGTCCCCGACAATAGTAATATCACCGCCACCCTTTGAAGGATTCGGGTCATAATTAAGAGCCGCCTGAAGAAGCGCCACGTTCTGCGAGTTGATATCGGCTTCTTGTATTTTTGTGTCTGTATTTTGAAAAAACTTATCTAAAAATGACAAAAACCCCGCATGAGCATCGTGGGGGACCGCAAGAGTGAAGAAAAAAGTAAAGAAAAGGAGGGGTATAACAAAAAACCTTCTGTGCCCTTTCACGGGTTGATTTTTACTCGTATATGTCGCCCGACGGAAACCCTTTTCTAACACATTTTTATACGCAGAGTCGGGGTCCTTGATAATAGATTTTATAAGCCAAATGTTAGCGGACGCTCTGCCCTTCAATCAAAATATGGCTTAACAAAGCCATATATAACCATAATCTACCATTTCAGAGAATACTTCCAGTATAGCCAAAATGGGTCAAAAGTCAACCGCCGGAAAATCCTCGCGGTGGATAACTGTTTTCGTTCTTATTTCATAATTTTTAATCTATCCCGTTTCAAAGTCCTTTATTCTAAGCAATGTGAATATCATATAACAAGAAAAGATGTCGGAAATCTTTGAAACGGGATTCATAATCCAACATAATGTGATATAGTACGAGCACAGAGTATGAAAACACCTCTCAACACCGCCCAACAAGAAGCGGTTACCTACACGACGGGGCCCCTGCTTATTGTCGCGGGCGCGGGAACCGGAAAAACGCGGGTGCTTACCGAACGCATCGCGTATTTAATCAAAAGCGGCGTGCCGAGGGAACAAATTCTGGCGATTACATTTACGAACAAGGCGGCGGAAGAAATGCGCGAGCGGGTGCGCATATTGTTGCAGGAATCAAAACTCAACATAACGCCATTTTTTACTCGGGAAACGCCGTTTATCGGAACATTTCACGCGCTCGGAACACACATATTGCGGGAATATGGAACGCGCATCGGCATAAAGAAAAATTTTTCCATTAAAGACCGCGACGACTCCCTTCGGCTTATTAAAGAAGCGATAAAAACAACAGGACTTGACCCGAAGCAATATATTCCTTCCGCCATGCTCGCCATCATCAGCAAGCAGAAAGGAAATTTGTTCACGCCCGAACAGTACTCTCAACAAAATAACACAAACGGATTTTTTATGATTGTCGCGCGCGTGTGGGAACGATACGAGTCTTCTTTGAAAAAAGAAAACTCTCTTGATTTTGACGACCTTATTGAAAAAACCGCCGTACTGTTAAAAGCAGACGCGGACGTTCTCGCGCAATATCAAAACAGATGGCGCTACATTCACATAGATGAATATCAAGACACCAATGAATCCCAATATATGCTGTCACGAATGCTCTCGGAAAAACATAAAAATATCTGCGCGGTCGGCGATAGCGACCAAAATATATACAGTTGGCGCGGAGCGAGCATACAAAATATCCTGCAATTTGAAAAAGACTATCCGAACGCGCGCGTTGTGCTTCTGGAAGAAAATTATCGTTCAACACGCATTATTCTGAATGCCGCAAATGAAATAATTAAAAAAAACAAATTGCGCAAGGAGAAAAATTTATTTACGCAAAAAACGGGCGGTGAAAAAATCTCTTTGTATGCGGGAGAAAACGAAACAGATGAAGCATACGCCACGGCACAAGCCGCAGAGCACCTGCTTTCGCGCGGGGTCCGCGCGGAAGATATCGCTGTTTTATATCGGGCGAATTTTCAGTCGCGCGCGCTTGAGGAGGCTTTTCTCGCGCTTTCCATTCCGTATCAAATTATCGGGACCAGATTTTTTGAACGAAAAGAAATAAAAGACATCATCTCGTTCATTGCCGCATCGCTAAATCCGGAAAGCTTGAGCGACATTAAAAGAATTATAAATGTTCCGCCGCGCGGAGTCGGCAAAGTAACCATTATAAAAATTTTCTCCGGCGCGCGCAATCTGTTGCCCCCCGCAATGCGCACCCGCGTAGAATCATTCTACACTCTGCTTCAATCAATACAGAAAAAAAGCGAGGAATTGGCGCCGTCGGAACTTATTCGCTGTATTGTAAAAGAAGCGGGCATTGAAACATATTTGAAACACGAGGGAGATGACGGAATGGAGCGGCTTCAAAACATACGCGAACTTGCGGCGCTTGCCTCGCGATACGATGCTCTGCCGCGCGAAGACCGTATGCAAAAATTTCTAAGCGATGTCGCGCTTGCAAGCGACCAAGATGCGCTGAATGACAACAAAAAAGGCGTGCGTTTAATGACCGTACATGCGGCAAAAGGGCTTGAATTTCAACACGTTTTTATCGTCGGTCTTGAACAGGGGTTGTTTCCATATGAACGAGAACCTGACGGGGAAACGGGTCCCGATGAACTCGCTGAAAAACAGGAAGAAGAACGGCGTCTCTTTTATGTGGCGCTGACGCGCGCAAAAGAAAAATTGCATCTTTCCTTCGCCACGCGACGCACTCTTTTTGGCGCATCGTACATCTCCGCTCCATCAGAATTTTTCAATGATATACCCCCCGAATCAATAGAGTACACGCCGCGCGGAAACGCGGAAGAAACGCCTACTATTGAATATCTGTAATATACGCACACTATGCACGCAAAAAAATCATTGGGACAAAATTTTTTAAAGTCATTCAAAGCGGCAGAGTCACTCGTTACCGCCGCGCAGGTTACGCGCGCAGACACAATTGTTGAAGTCGGTCCGGGAAAAGGAATCATAACGCGCCGCCTGCTGGAGCGCGCGCGTTGCGTTATTGCGATTGAAAAAGACGAGCGCATGACCGCATATGTACATGAAACATTCGCGCAAGAAATCGCGTCGGGGAAATTATGTCTCCGCAACGAAGATATTCTTAATTTCAATCCGCGCGATTGGAAATTAAAAGCCGGGCACTGGAAACTGGTCGGGAGCATCCCGTATTATATTACCGGCATATTATTGCGAACTTTTTTGTCCGCGGATGAACAGCCGCGCGTCATTTCGCTTATCGTTCAAAAAGAGGTCGCACGGCGAATTGTGGCATCCAACAACAAAGAAAGCATACTCTCAATTTCCGTGAAAGCGTTCGGGGAACCGAAATATATAAAAACAATTTCAAGAAAGCTCTTTTCTCCGGAGCCAAACGTCGATTCAGCGATTATCGTTATAGAAAACATTTCTCGGGAATTTTTTACGAACATTCCCGAAAAATTTTTTTTCGCATTGGTTAAAGCGGGATTTGCGAGCAAACGGAAAAAAGTTCTTTCAAACATAAAAAAACAATTTCCCGACGTCGCGTGGGAAACAATTTTTGCGAATGCGCGCATTTCTTCGTATGCCCGCGCGGAGGATTTATCACGAGACGAGTGGGGAGTGCTGTGCAAGGCGGCGCGCGCGTAGTCGCGCCGCCGCCGCCATTACCGCTCCGCATCTGTCCGGCTTCACTTTGTCACGATCGTGACAAAGTGAAGCCG
>CAZKXD010000006.1:13099-18200 GCA_964556765.1 uncultured Candidatus Saccharibacteria bacterium
GAAACCGGACCTCGGCGACTTGGAACAAGGCACGCGGTCGGCGCGCCGGCAAGCTCTAAAAGATATTGCCCTTGCCGCCGCGGGGGACCATACGCATAGCTCACGCTTGCTCCGGGAATGTACATAAATATGCCTCCACGCGGCGGCCCTACGGTAATCTTGAGGCCATTAACGCAGGGGAAAACCAGCGTAATGGGTCCGCCAAACGGCAATGCGGCTTCCGCTTGAAACGGAATCATAAAAAACCCCGCGCACAAGATGAACAAGAACATTCGCGCGCTTATTTTGAAAAATGCAGTCACACCCTCATAGTATCATACATACGCGCGAAAGAATCGGGCGCGCGCGTATCTTTATCCACATACGGAAAGAATAATAAAAAAACATACTCTTTATTTTGCTATACTTTAATAAGGGAATCTAATGCGGCTTCCCAGCAAAAAATTTCTTATTATATTGGCGATAACGGTCGTTATTGGAACGGGGCTTTTTTTCGTGCTTGGCGCGTTTAACGATAAAACTGTTTTTAATCAGGAAATCGCATCGCCGCCCGCCGATATTTCTCAAGAAAAAAATACTTCCGTATTCAAAAATCTGACAGACGAAAAAAGCGGGTTATTCATACCCTCCGCAGAGCAATCTCAAAATAAAGACGGGAACTTAACCGAAACGCTCTCCAAAGAGCTTCTGACCGCGCTTATTCTGAAGGGAAATACTGACGTGAGCGGAGAAGAAATAAAAAATACACTCGCCCTTTTATTTGAAAAGTCTTCCTCGGCAGAAACTCCGCGCATATATTCACGCAAGAACGTGCGGGTACTTGAAAATACCGAGCCATTTTTACGGACATACGGCAATGAGTTTATGGATATCGTCGCAAAACATTCGGGAGCAAATGCCGCGCGTACACTAAATGCATTTGAGCGCACGCTGGAAACACGCGACGAAAAAGAAATAAAAACGCTTTGGTCTACAGCGGAAGAATACAGAAAAATGGAATCGGATATGCTTTCCGTTCCCGTACCGGAGGCAATCGCCTCAGCGCATCTTGATTTTATCAATATCCTCCGCGCGATACAGAATGCCGTCACCGATATGGGGTTTGTGCTTACCGACCCCGTACGCGGGACGCTCGGCTTCACGGCATACGTGCAACAACTCAACCGCGCGTGGGAGATATTAAACAACGTACACAATACATTTGATGCCGCGGGAGTATTTTTTACACAAAAAGAAAGCGGATATGCATGGAAAAATTTTAATACCTATGCTCAATAATCAAAAAATCAGACGAGTTTTGTTTTTTGCCACCATCGCGGCAATACCATTTTTCTTGTTTATGTTTTTTGGTAACACATCGGAAGCGGTGTATACGCCTCCATCAGGAATTCCTGCGGGCTCTGGAAGTCTCGGAGGATTAACACAAACAGTTCCCATATTTGATTTTTCCGCCATTGAACGACCCGTGCCGGTTTCCGTTTCGGGTCCGGCCATGCCCGTGCAAAGCCCTTCTTACGGATACGGAGATTCAAGTGACATATCGCCCGGCAATAATTTCTTTATTGAAAATCAAGCCAAAATTGTGCCGAGCGCAACCGTCCGCGACATTCCGTGGAATCCTGATTTTATTGATTATACGACCACCTTTTCCAGTGATGACTTTTCTTTTGCAACCGAGGACACAGGGTCTTTGTGGAAAGACCCCGATACCGGTACGACATTCGCGCCCGCTTCTGTCGGCGGAGTAACCGATAAAATTTTGGGTGAAATTGGCGGCGCAATAAACGGCGCGCTAAAGGATGTGGGACTCCCCGGTATTGATTTCGGCGCGCTTAGTGGCGTTGTCGGCGGAGTAGGCGGACTTCGTGACACCATCGTCGGAGGAGGTTTTGCGGGGCCTCTTGGCGGAGTCGTCTCGGGAGTATTGGGCGGGGGAAACGCAAGCGGCGCGCTCGGCGGTATATTCAGTAGCGGCGGATTGGGAGGTGGAGTCGGCGGACCTGTGAGCGGTCTTTCGGGCGGAGGCGCCGGCTCGTACGTGCCGGTCAAGGATTTTACGCAAATTTCATTACAACAGCAACAGGTCATCAAAGAGTACAACCTTGACTCCGTTGCGTATCTTTCATCAAAAACAACAATACGCGGTATTTTAGGAAATGTTTTAAGTTGGATAAATACCGGAGACAACGGAAACCCATATTATGTAACGAACTCAGTTGACCATTTTAATACGGTTGACAACGGTGTTATTGACACATTCCTCGCGGAATTATTGGGGCTGGGAATAAATCAAAACCTACAGCAGTCGCTCGCGCTCGGCGCGTCGCCGCAATTCAGAAACGTGATACAACCAACCATAAGCCCCACGCAAAGAAACGCGTTTATGCAGGATTTTAACAACGGCGGGTGGGAAATGTGGCTTACGATGCTTCAGTCGCAAAATAACCCCCTCGGGCAATATCGCCTCGCGAACGAAGAGCTTACGAGAAGGAGATACGAGGCGGAATTGCGCCAAAGCCAAGAGCTTGCGTGGGGAAACGGATTTAAATCCGCAACCGTGTGCGTGGCGCAAGATTTTGCCGGAAATTGCGTTCGCACGGAAGTTGCTACCCCGGGAACATTCATCGGGGGGCAGATGGGCGGCGTTTTTTCAAGCGTCATAAGACAACTTGAGGCGGACGATGAACTCGGCGAAATTACAAATACGCTTCTCTCCAGTATGATCTCACAGATATTGGGAGGACGAGCCACCGGTTTACGCGGATTTTCTTCCGCGGCGCTTTCCTCTCCATTAACCGATGTGCCGGCGGTAAATCGCGGAAAAGAAGGACTCCAAGAAGCAATCGGCATACATTTGGAAAATGAAGTCGCTTATTACATCGCAAAAAGCTCATCTGTTATCCGCCTACAAGAAGGAAAAGACTCGCTTCTTTCCCTTATTACCGCGCGGACATACTACAGCGCGAATGAACCGATAAAAACGCGGCTCACCTCAAACGCAGAACTCACTTCAGAAATTGAAAACAACCGCTCATATGCGACCACAACCGTACAAACCATCATTGACCCCGCCATCGCCATAACACCGCCCGATATTGCGCGGTCAGTGGCGCTCATAGAGAGCGTTCAGACGCTTATGCGCGACCTTTCGTCCGCCAACACCCCGCAGGGGCTTTCACTTATCTCCGAACGATTTGTGGATTTATCACGCAGAACACATTCGCTTACCGATGTTGAAAACGCAAAACAAGAATTTGAAACGATAAATGGATTCGTAAACGGGCTTGTGCAAGATGTAAACGCCCGAATGGCGCGAGAACAATCAATCGTGGAAAAAATAACAAACGAAGCGATGGGGATATTCACCAATTAATCGTATGAAACGAACGCCGTACAAAAAAATAATCGTAGCACTCCTTTTGGTCGCCGTTATGGCTCCGATACTTTCTATTGGCATCCTTATGCCCACGGAAAATAGTGTTGCGTACGCGGCGAACGAGGGCGTAACCGGTTGGTTTCTTGATAATACGGCGGGGCGAATCTTTGGGGGGGGGGCTGAATTGATTTTTAAATTAAGCGGCACGCTTCTGGCAATGAGCGGATGGCTTCTTGATAACAGCATCGTGTATGCCCTTGATACAAACAATTTTGCTCAAGGAGCCGTAGAAAACGGCTGGAAAGTGTTGCGAAATATCGCAAACATAACATTCATTTTTATTCTGCTGTATATAGCCATAGGCACCATATTGCGTCTTGGCACCATAAACACAAAACAGGCGCTGGTTAATGTCATTATTATCGCCATACTCATAAACTTCAGTCTATTTTTCACACAAGTTGTCATTGACGCGTCAAACATCCTGGCAACATTTTTCTATAATAATATAACCAATATAATCACGGTGAATGGGAACGCGGAGCCGGGACTGGGGCTTATATTTGAAGCGGCGCTCCAGCCTCAAACAATGCTTGATGAAAACGGATTCAAGTCCTTAAGCAATACCAAGAACGGAGTTGCGTTTTTGCTTGGAGCTATCGTTCTGCTTCTCGCCGCGTTTTCATTCTTCGCCGTTGCCATTATGTTTATCGCCCGAACCGCGGTGCTTATTCTTCTGATGCTCCTTTCTCCGATTGCGTTTGCGGCATATGTTCTTGATGATTTCCGACAACATTTCACCACGTGGTGGAAAACGCTTCTTAATCAATCATTTTTTGCGCCCGTATATCTCCTCGTTATATACGTGGTACTTCTTGTTATTTTCAGCCCGAAACTCGCTTCATTGGGAAGCGGAAATATGGCGCAAGCAATAAATGCGGCAACGGCTGGATTTTCAAATCCCAACCCCGCAGAATCGAGCGTTGCGGCCGCAGGAGACCTTAGTTATTTATCCGTATTTCTCTCATATTTCATCGTTCTTTTCCTTATTAACGGCGCGCTTGTCATCGCGAAGAAGATGGGTGGCGCAACTGCGGCATTCGGAACAAAATGGGCAGGAAAGGGGCTTGGGCTCGCAATGGGCGGCACCGCGATACTCGGAAGGCGCGTTATCGGCAGAGGATTTGCGGCGCTATCAAGAAGCGAGGGGCTTAAAGAGGTAGCGGCGGAAAGCGGTTTTAGAGGATTCGCCGCTCGTCTTGCGCTTCGCGGTTCCGAAACGGGAGCAAAAGCATCGTATGATGTTCGCGGAGGAAAAGTGGGCTCCCTGCTTGGCGCGGGAGCCGGCGCGGTTGGAACGGCATTTGGCGGAGCCGGCGGCAAGGGCGGATTTGAAGCAATACGAAAGGAGCAAATTAACAAAAAAATGGCAGTGGCAAAATCTTTGGGAGAAACAACGTTCTCCAGAGAAGAATCAGAAAAAGTAGAACAATTAAAACACAGTATGTCGCCGCACGAGAAGAGCGCACAAGCCGCCGAAACAGAGATAGAGAAATTCAAACGCGACATATCATTACAGGAAGCGCGCATAAAAGGCGCCATCGCAAAAGGAGAGGATACCGCGATATTTGAAGCCGAAAAACCCGCAATAGAAGAAAGAATGCGCAACAGGGAAACGGAAAAAGCCGCCTCCGAAAGAGAGTTAAAACGACTTAATATAGAAAT
>CAZKXD010000007.1:0-4710 GCA_964556765.1 uncultured Candidatus Saccharibacteria bacterium
TCCCCGTAGGATAGCCTCCTGAGAAATTTTTCAATTTTAGCCATCTATGTTGCGCAGAGCTTTTAACACATCTTTAGCGGGAACACCTTTCGGATTAATCTGCGTAAAATCAACAACCGTCTCCCATACTCCCTCATCTCCCCACTCGTCTACGGGAGTTATTTTAAACACTGGTCTGGATTTTTTAACAACAATAAAAGATTTACCTTTTTTGACCTCGGAAATATAACTTTGTGTATTTTCTCTAAGATCTTTAAGACCTATGATTGAATTTTTCATATGTATTAAGTTTATCTTAAGATAAACATCCGGTCAAGTAAATTTTGAGCAAAACTAAAAAACCCTTCATGCAGAAGGATTTTTTATTAAAATTTTCATTTGAGTAGTATCGTAGAGGATGTTACCTATCCTCACCAAACGCGGCGAGTCGAGTGGGGCCGTGATTAGAAGAAAGAACGATGTTTCAATTCATATTCCTGCTTTTTTCCCAATCCCATGTCTATTATCTAGAAAAATTAAATTTTGGATAATCGAGGGCGAATCTGATAATCTTTGGCGTCCCAATAGCCAATAATTTTTTCTTGCGAAACGCGTTTGTTTGCATTAGAAGGTATATGAAATCCTCCTGGAGGAGTCCCTTCCTCAAAAACATGTTCCTTGGCGTCAACTATGGATTTTTCTCTTGCGTTCATGCCGCCAAAATCAGTTGCTCTAATATCTTTCTTTAGTGCCATAAGCACTATAAATTCCCGCGCATCATAATCCCACGCCCGAAGTTGTCTAACTAGAGAACTAGGATTGTCGTTGAGTTTATAAGCGATGTCTTGTGGTGCATTCCAAGCGGTATACAAGCCATGCTCGACTATTTGTTCTGCTTGTTCCCGCGAAGAAACTCCGTGACCCCATACATCAAAATTTTTTTGAAGCTCTTGAATCCGTTTAGCCGCCTCCCAAATTCTTTCTTTTTGTTCCTCACTCAATCCTTCTAAGTATGGGTCTTCTAAATTTGGTATTTTCTCATTCATTTCTAAAGTATACCAGTTCTGGTTCGACGTTGCTCACCAAATGCGGCGAGTCAAGGGAGAACTGCGATTCAGAAAATGCAAAGAGTTTACATCCCAAGCTTTAGTTTCGTGTCTTCGACATCAGAAAATATATAACCTTGAATCCCAACACTCCTGGCAATTTCTACATTTTCTTTCGAATCATCAAAAAACACAACTTGATTGGGAGTAAGATTATTTTCGTCCAAGACAAGTCTGTATGCCCGTGAGTCAGATTTTAGAAATCCCGTTTGCCATGAGTAATATACTTTCTCTGGGATTTCGTGTAAGAAATGAAATGAGTTGTTATAAAAATTGGTTCGCTCCCTAAAATTATTTGAGAGAATAAAAATTTTCTTCCCCGAACCTTTTATTGCCTTGGCCAATTCAATCATTTTGATGTTCTCTTTCTCGCCAGAGAACCAAAACTGAAAAAATTCCTGTTCTGATAAACCAACTCCCCACCGCTCTAAATACGGCTTCCAATAATCAAAAGCATTGCCCACTTTCAGCAATCTTACCTTACCCATTATTTCTTTAAGAGCAGAGAAAAAAACCTTATTTTCTACTCCATATTTTTCTTGAAAACGGTTGCTCAATTTTTCACTTTGTATAAAGACACCATTCAAGTCAAATATAACTGCTTTTGGTTTTTTCATAATAAAATTCTACCATAGTTCCAACATCAAAAAATATATAAGACGTAAGACCGGGCCCCGTCAAACGAGTGACCGTCCGGATTCTCACTGCTTAGAAAAACTACTCAATAAAATGAAGCCTGACCGTGTTTTTTTTAAAAACCATGTTTTTAAAAAAAGCCGATGCTATTAGCTCGGCTTACTGTAACTTCCTACTTTCCATTATTAAATGGACGAGCTTCATAACATCATCCTTGCTTTCTACGTCAATCTCAACACCGTCTTTTGCCGCTTCCTCCACCATAACCACTTTCAGACCCATATCATCAATTACTTCATTGCTGTCGGGGGGCGGGGCGCTAACTTTCTTTGAAATTCTCAATCTGCCCACAAACCAACGACGTTGGGCCCGTTTCCATAAAAGATTTTCCGGAGACACGTCTGGAATCTCACCCCTCATTGTTAAAACAACCTCTGCAAACTGAACACCCTCACTATTTTTCCATACATAAACAAATTCCTGCTCTTTTATTTTCCATGCACCGCCAAATGCAAAATCTTCTCTCAAACATATTTCTTTCTTAATTGTTATTGCATCCCACGGCTTTGATGGCAGCACGCCCACCTGCTGCAGGGTTAAAAGAGCTCTGAGTGCTTGGTACTCCGAACCACTTAATTCTCGATCCGACTCTATGGACTCCAAAAGCATCCTCTTCAGATGAGCGGCCGTCGATGCACAAAGATCTTTCTCTTTCAGGTCTACGTCCATCTATTCTGTGTCTCCACGCCACCACACTAACATTGAATATGCCAGATATTATATTTGATTGCAAGTTCTCGGGGTTGAAACCAAAAATCCTCCACGGTAAGAAATTTTTTAGTAAAAATCTTATCTTGGGCGCCGTTGTGGAGGATGTTGGGGCCGTCTTGAGGATAGGAATGACGCAGGTATTTATATGACAGTATTTTATTAATCTTCCCGCGGCAGATTATCGTGAATAAAAACCCACGGTAACTTCTGTGACACCAATATATGCTTTTCTATCTTGAAACTACTCGGGTCATCAAAGACGCCGGCTGGAATAAAAATTCTATCGGGGGAAGTTTTGTAAACGTACGCAAGGGGTGAACTGCATATTTCGCAAAAAGACCGCGTTACTTTTTCCGAGGATGAATATTCTTTCGGAGTTCCACTGATATCTACATCTTTTTTATCATATCCGACAAAAACCGTGTAAGGAGAACCGCTTATCTTACGACAATCTATACAATAACAAGCACCGACCCAAAACGGGTCTCCGGCTGTCTTAAATTTTATAGCGCCGCAATGACATCCTCCTTTCATGGTAAATAAAGATAAAAAGATACTTCTAAATTGAGTGCCGTCGTAGAGGATGTTAGAACTGTGATACGGGAAGCAAAAGTGAGTATTTATATTCCAATTTTCTGCTTTGCTCACATATACTGCTTATAATCCAAAATATGAATGTGTACCAATATTTATCAGTATAAGCACGAGTTTGTCTTTCCTGATTTGATACACCAAGAGTAAATCGCCCCTGATGTGGCATTCACGATACGGAGCAAATCTTCCCGTGAGTTGATGATCACCATAATCTATCGACAACTTTTTACCAAAAGCAAGCAAAGTAATTGCCTGCTTAAGTCTTTTCTCTGCCTGTTTTTTAAGTTTCCCCGATCGTTTGATTCGCCGGTAGGACTTCTCAAAACCCTTTGTTCTCGCAATAAGATACGTGGGCATTAGAGATCGCGAAGAAGGTCTTTGGCGTTAGTATATTTTTTTCCGGTAAGCAAAGCTTCCTCGACTTCAGTATCCCATTTTTCACGAATCTTCTTTGAATCAAGGGTTGGAGTAAATGGAAGCCCTTTTTCTGCAACAACTTGATGAAGAAAAATATTTACTCCAGCTGAAGTAGAAATGCCCATGGAGGAAAAAACCTTCTTGGCTTTATTGCGAATTTCTTTATTTGTTCTGATGTTTATAACAGTATCCATATATAAGTATTATATGCCCTGTACATACATTGTCAATACGCCTTGTAAATAATCTTATTTTACTGCATAAGAACACGTGGGAAATTGAGTGGGGTGGCCATCCGGATTCGAACCGGAGAAACATCCTTCACAGGGATGTGTGTTACCGCTACACCATGGCCACCATAATAAAAGTGAAAATTGAAAACGAAAAATTTAAAATAACGACATGAGATCAAAAACTGTTTTTAACGTATCCTTTTCGCCTTGCGCTTTACGTTTTGAATTTATTCATAGTGCGGATTTTTTTCTTTGATTCCTCTCTTGAAATTAACAAACCGCGCAAGCGCGAACAAAAGAGACGACAGACGGTTAAGATACGCGCGCGTGTCCTCACACCCCTGCCGTTCGCCCGCATCACATATCCCGATAATCGCTCGTTCCGCCTTTCGCGCAATAGTGCGCGCCACATCCAGAAACGCTGAAAGCTCCGACCCGCCAACGACTGTAAATGAAATGACGGGCGGGATTTCTTTTTCAATCGCGGCGATAACCCCTTCCACCGCTTTTATTTTCCCGACTGATATTTTTTTTTCCGGATGCCCCGCGACTTCCGCCTGCACGATAAAAAGATTCTGCTGCACATCCTCAAGAATATCAGATATTGAAACAATCCCCACGCAATCAGCGCCTTCCGATTTCACCTTACAAAGCCCGACAAAAGAATTAAGCTCGTCAAGCAAACCGAGCGCGTGCGCCATACCCGAACTTTTAGATACGCGCTCTCCGCTTTTAGTATCAAAAAATTTTGTCGTCCCTCCGTCTCCTTTTCCCGTATAGAGCATAAAATGAGCATAGCACAAAATTAAAAAAAGAAAAGAGCCCGAGAATTATCGGGCGCTTATTTGTACTACGATTTTTTGTTTCATCAATCATCCAAATCACGAATTTTTTTTGAATTATATGTTTCCACCAAAGATCCATCAGAAGTAACAGATTCGAGCCGAACGGGAAATTCCCACAAAGATTCAATA
>CAZKXD010000007.1:4720-17039 GCA_964556765.1 uncultured Candidatus Saccharibacteria bacterium
GTCCCTCCGTCTCCTTTTCCCGTATAGAGCATAAAATGAGCATAGCACAAAATTGTTTTTAGTAAAGGCGCTCGAGCAAAAGCTCGAGCGCCGTGTCTGCAAAAAATTATTTTTTAGAACCCGAGAATTCTTTTGCTATTCTTGAAAAATTCTCCAAACTTTTGACAACCCTATCTCTCACCCGCGTGGCCTTCATGCCGGTAAATATTTCTATCGCTTCATCAATTGTCTGAACCGCCCACACGTGAAATCTTTTCTCGCGCACCGCGTTGACAACGTCGGGGCGAAGCATAAGATCGTTCTTGTTTTGCCACGGAATAATAACACCCTGTTTACCGCTTAATCCCCCGCATCGAACACATACATCAAAAAATCCTTCAATTTTTGTATTTACGCCTCCAATCGGCTGTATGTCACCATGCAAATTAAGCGAACCCGTCACCGCAATACCTTGTTCCAGTGGCACTTCCGCAATCTGCGAGATCGTAACAAGATACTGAGCGAGAGACGCGCTATCCCCATCAATCATAGAGTACGCCTGTTCAAATGACACAAACACGCTAATCGCAAGCGGTATGGTGCGTGCAAATTGTCCTCGCAAAAGTCCTTCAATCGTTTTTCCCGCTTTGTTTAGAAATTTACCGCCAAGTCCGACATCATATTGAATATTCACAAACCCAAGAGCTCCAAGACTCACCTGCGCCACGATGCGGCTGGGGAAACCAAATGTAATATCTCCACGGGAAGAAACAGCCAACGCGTTAATCTTTCCAACCGCTTTCCCTCCACAAGAAATAAGAATGGTCCCGTCCTCAACCATTTTCTGCGAGAGTTGATACGCAAGGTCGGAGCGCCAAAACATTTCTTTGAGCGCCCTCTCAACGTGTTCCCGTGAAATATTTTTTGCATATTCTTTCTTCGCATGCAACGCCGCCTCTTTTATAACAGTCTCAAGGGCCGCGAAATCAGTCGAGAGATCGTTCTGACTTCCGTTGCCATTGTGGGCAATCCTCCCCGCGTGTTCAATCAACGCCGCCACGCCGCTTTTTGAAAAGTCCGGCTCTTTTTCTCTCTTTGTTTGCCACTGAATCCATGCTCCAAACGCGGCTACTTGTTCACGACTTCGCTCGACAAACGGCATTACCTCTGCTCGAATCTTAAACAAATTCAAAAATTCCTCATCATAATGAATTAATAATTCCATAAGCGTCGGGTCACCAAATACAACCACGCGCGCATTGAACGGAATCGGGATCGGCTGAAGCGGCGGAGGGTCGTATCCGGCAAACGATGCCAACGTTTCAATCTTGATACATTGTGTTTTGATTGTACGTTTAATCAATTCCCACAAACCGGGAATCATCAAAAGATTGCGCACATTCAAAATAAGAAATCCGTCATTTGCTTTTGCGAGAACCCCCGCAATAATCCGCGTATGGTCAACGATTGCGCCACCAAGCACATGTACAGGATCAATAAAACCAACAAGATCCGGAAACGAGGATATCCGCTCCGCGATAACGGGAATATCTTCTACGGCGCCGTTATCAACAAACACGTTGACATCCCATGGCAAAAACGGGTTTCGCCCCAATTGATTTAATCCGATCATTTCATTGAACTGCCGAGGTTGATGCTCCTGACCAAAAATGGAAAAATTGACTAGGGAATAATCTTTGAGTCCCCTAATATATTGCGCAAGCGGTAATTCTTCCGTCTCCCGCGCTTCTTCCGAAGCAACATCTCCAAGTACCCCCAGACGACCAAAAATATGTTCAATCACCAAGGTTACTGCCCCTTTTCGCACATCATAGATGATTTGATTTGTCTCTCCCGCCCTTCGATTAAATTCATCAATGAAACCCTGCAACAAAGAAGCAATTTCTTTTGCCCTATCGCCCAGGGTCTTTCTTTCTTCATCGGAAAGCGCGAATTCCTCTTCGTTAGTTATCCTGGTCGGTCTCCCGTGTTTATCAATGCCTGATTTGCTTAATGGAAAAATAGTGGGGGGCTCCGCGGAGTCAATTTCCAAATGAGAAACGCCGAGTCCGTATTCTCTGGCCTTTTCATAAATGCGCCGATGTTGTTCCTCCACCCATTCATCCATAATGCTTCTCGCTTGAGATATTTGTTGTAAAATTTCACGAGCAGAAGCGGCTTTGGGAACTTCTTTGCGCAACACGTCCAACAGTAGGTGCATCTTTTTTTGAAATGCTTTTACGGTTCCTTTCTTGAAAGGAATCGGGATTGGCATACGGGGCGTCGAAAAATTAAAAACATAAGCCCAATCGCTGGGCGCGGGAAATGCGAACGGCTCACCGTCTTTTTCTGTTTTCTTATTTTTGAGGTCTTTGATCGTGCGCTCAATTTGCTGTCTTAATATTTCAAACCCCGCTTGCCCGGAAATACCCGAGACAAACACATTATGGGTTGAATCGGAAGAAAAAACACCGGTTAAAAGTGCGGCATCAAATCTATCTGTCCAAGCCCCTGAAAGGTGGCGCTTTCAACGATCGCGCGAGTTCCGGCGGAGAGCAAGCCAATATCTTTTTCATTACATGCGCGACGCACTTTTTTGGCAGATAGACCGTTTTTCTTCGACATTGTGTCAAGTTCCTATCCACAACTATCTAAATATAACCTTATAAAAAAATGCCGCCTCAATCAAGGCGACACAAATTATTGACAAAAAATCACTCTCCTTTCGACTGGTTATATTTCCTGACCAATTCATCACTTTTTTTTAGTTTCTCCTTGTCAACCAAACCGCTCACGTCCAGTTCATCTTCTTCTTTTGGTTTTTTAACCTCTTTTTTGTGTGCGGGAGGCTTATTTTTTTTCTGCAAGCCCATTTTTATTTCCTCACCTCTGTGACCTTCTGTTTTTAGTATACCATATCTCAAATTAGCCCGTTCATGTTGAAACACATATCATAAAAAAAACAAGATTGCCGAGAGCGCTAACCTCGCGTCTTTGTTCTTTCCATAAGAGCATGAAACCATTTTTCGGATGAGACGCGCGGATTTTTCATCCAAAAGACGCTCTGGGCGCCCGTGTTTTCTTGTATATTCACATTATCCCAGTCAACAGAAAAAAGTTCGCGGAACGCGCCTTTTTGAGCGCGCGAAACAATACATGCTCTCATATACGCACGCGTGTCGCGTGGTGGATTTGAAATTGCGTGCTCAATTTCCTTATCGGTAATAATGCATTTATGCGGCCATCGTTTTCTCATTCGTGCGCTCAAATTATTCTCGCCAAGCATATGGTAATCAAAATCCACACTTTCTCGAATCTCTTGTGACGAATCCGCGTCTCCCGTGCCGCGACGACGATTTATTTCTTGTTCTGAAAAAAATTTCATCGTCGCGTGATCAAGCCGCCCCACCATCCACTTCAAATCATTGTTCGCAAGAGCATGTAATCCCTCCCTCCACACTGAACAGATTAGCCGTGCCTCATCTTCACTTTCCTCAGATTCAAATTGCGCTTTTTTTACAAACGCGCACACGGCATCACAAAATACTTCCTGAATCTCAAGAGCGGTCATGCTTGCCTGAGAAACACTATCGCTCGCGAGCGCAATGCGAAACTTCGGATCGTAAGAAAGAGAAAGTTCGCGTATCGTCCCCACCGGATTGGCCATATGAATCCGCGGCATATTCGACCTCCCCTCAAGTAACGACAAAACGAGCGCGGTAGTCCCCAATTTGAGAAATAATGTTGTGTCCAGTATACACGGATCGCCGACGATAAGATGAAGTCTGTGCAAACACGGAAATTCACTTCGTTGACCCCCTACATGCGGCTGAGATCGAGTGTTAATAATGGGACGATTCGATGTGGTAGACAGCCCGATATCTCGCTCAATAAAAAAAGCTCTTGGGGAAAACGCAAATTCCCCCGTGCGCGCGTTGTACCACGTTCCACAACCATCAAGAATTTGTCTCGTAACAAGAAACGAAACAAGCGGCAATAGAATATTTTTTGATCCTGTCGACATCAAACTCATCTGTTCTTCCATTGTGTTGGGGAACGCGCGAACAAGTTTACTCCCGAATACCAGATAATTTTCATGGGCTCCGCATGTATCTTCTCTGTGTATCGTTCCGTCAGATTTTCGTGTTATGTTGGTTTTCGTGGCAACAACGTCTCCATCCTTTGCGCCATGTTGCGAAACAATTTTTTGAACAAGTATTTCACCGGCCTTATGATATGCAACCGCATCACGCACTCTCCTGCATTCAGGAGATGCATATTCCAAATTCCCCATATCAACATAAAAACACCCGCCGTTCGGCAACCAAAGTCTTCCAAATTTAGGCCTTACCCCGATCGACAAAGCCGTGGGATTTTCAAAAATTTTCATGACACCTCCTAAGCCGACATTCTCCGGGTGAGAATCTCGTGAATAATGATTTTCAAAATGAATACCGAATTCGCTTTCAGTTCCTATTATTCGATCACGCATAATTAATATCCCCATTTCAAGAAATCTAATCAAAGTATAAACAAAAAGAGCCCCGCGTACAACGAGGCTCGCACGACATCAATACTTAAAATCAGGAAATCTTCATGCCGTAATTAAAAGCTTGTCTACACCAACATGAAATGCGCGAGAAAAAAATTCCTCAAGCGGCGGGTCCCCCGAAAATAACGACCCCGCATCTTCTTTGCTGCCAAAATACGGGGTCTGTATTCTCAAAACAATATCGTTAGAAAAACAAACGGTATTCCAATTCATCGTTCTTACAAAACAACCGTAACGACGTATAATTTCTGAACGAAGCCACGCTCGGGTCGTTTGGGGCGGAACATCTTGCATGTGGATAATTTTTTCATCAGAAATCATTTCCAAAATATCACCGCGTTGTCTAAGTTTGTGAAAAAGACCTTCTTCCGGATTTATATTGTGATATTCTAAAGCCAACAACTGACAAGTGGGGTCCAAGGGATCAACGCCGGTGCGCCTCTGGTGAGAATGCAGAATGCGTTCTTTAATAACCCAATCAAGCGAACGCGCAAATTCATGTGAGTGTCGATTTTCCGAAAGACCCTCAAGTGTTGATATAAGGACCGTGACGACGCGTTGCCAGTCTGCGTCCAGATTTTTTTCCCGTACAAATTGAGACATATGTACCGCAATTTCCTGCATAACTTGAAGCGCTGTTTTCTTTTTGCCGTCGTTGAAAAAAAGCTTATGGCTTAATGTAAGGTCTCGGGAAACAATATGATACGCCCGTACGGGATCTTTGAGGCCCACCGACAGAAAACTATCCTCTTTGTCAAAAAACCCTTCGTTCATCATCATAAAGAAAAGCGCGGCGGTTCCGAATTTGAGATATAAAGATATGTCAGACATATTACCGTCTCCCACAATGACATGAAACCGCCGAACAATATCCGGATCGGCATATGGACTATCGCGTAAATTGATAATTCCACGATCACCGGTTGTTCCCAGATTTGAGACGCGTGTAATAAAATCGGCTCTCTGCGATATCTGGAACGGAACGGACGAACCCGCTTCAGAACCAACTTTTCCAGACCCGGTGATAATTTGACGCGCAACAAAAAATGCAATGACAATTTCGGTCAAAAAATCAACCTTGCCCTTACGGTCGCGGCATATACGCTTAAAAATTTTTGGGACAAGCGCATAATTCTCATGGGCGGCATAGCTACTGCCCTTTCCGTCACTGTTGTTTTTATCAATTCGAATAAAAACGGCACGACCTAATTTTTTGCGTATGTCTTCCTCTGCGATTTTACGACATGCATTAACGACAGAATCACCGATTCTCTGATAAAGCACGCCATCCATAGGATTATCAACCTCGGGAATTGACCACTCCGGATGTCCCATGTCCTGATAAAATCGAGCGCCGTTTAAAAGAAAAAGGCCGGAAAAACCCCTCCTTTGTCTCATTCCGCGCAAAGAAGACGGTGTGTACTTGTGCAGAAGTTCCCTGTGGGCAGTAAGATTAAAAGATTTCTCCACCTTTGTGTGCATACGAGCATCAAGAATAGAATCACCACCTGAATCAACAATAGCGTCCGAAAGAGTGTCCACCGCATCAAGCATCGTTTGTATGATAAATCCTTGACGTAGACCGTCCGATGGTTCATTTGATTCCTCTTCTGTAAAAAAAATGCCGTATTCCGTCTCAGCACCAAAAACAATTCTCGGCGTGTGCGCTGTTTTTCCTGACATTGTTTTCCTCCCAAAGAAAACCCCACCTGAACAAGGCGGGGTGTCAACGAGCATAATTAGCCGGTACGGCTAATCTGTATCTTCTTCCAGTGTATCGTTTTCATTGGGAAATTCAAAGACCGCATCGTCCCCAATGGTTCCGAGCCGTCCCTCGGTCGCAAGCCAGTTACGCACCTCTTCTCTGCTTACCAACGGACGTCGCAGTTCGGCAAAGACATCTTCAATCGCAACAAGTATATCAATAAGAGAAACTCGCGCGTGTCCCTTTTTTCCCTCTTCTTCAAAACGCCTAATAGCGTATTCTTTTGCGCGATCAATAACGTTTTTGATTCGCGCGCCACTGCAAAAATCACCAAAATAAAAATCCATCGGCTTTTTTTCTCTTCCAATCACCCTCAGGAAAACATTTCGCGCGCCCTTTCCATACATACGCGCGATGGCGCGATCAACAAGATAGTTTCTCGCACGGGTGGGATCGCTATCAAATTTATGCTTAACAATCTTTCCGTCGGAACCGCGCCGTGGCCGACTGTTTCTATCACGCGGAGTATATACGGGAACAAGATATTTATCATGGATATGCTCCGGCTTTAAATAAATTTCAAAAATCGCTCGCGCCCCTTCTTCTCCCGGAGGCGAAACAATAAACGTGCGATCAAAGCGTCCCGGTCGAATTGCCGCGGGGTCAATCAGGTCTCGTCGGTTGGTCGCCAACATAACAATGACAAATCCCGCTTCCTCGAGACCGTCCATAAGCGCATTAAACTGCGGCACGTGCGTTTCGTGAACATCGGATGAAATAACTCTTCCGCGCGGACGCAAGAAAGCATCCGCCTCATCAAAAAATATAAGCACGGGACTTTTGGGCCCTGCAATTTTTTTTGCTTGTCCGAACACTTCTTCGCGCAATGCATATTCGGTGCGTCCGACAAACCAATGAAGCAATTCCGGACCCGCGATATGCATAAAGTGCCCCTGAACATCTTCTCCGAGTTCCTTGCGCAACATCTCCGATAAGAAATTAATGGCGGCCTTCGCAATCATGGTTTTTCCATTTCCCGGAGGACCTTCAAGAATAAACCCCTTCGGCAAAGGAAGCCCGAGTTCCTTATACACATCAGGAAACAAAAGCGGCCACGCCAATTTCTCTTTAATCGCTCGTTTTACACTTTCCAAACCGCCGATATCGTCAAAAGTAACAGTGGGTATTTCAGTGACGAGATATTTTGTATCTTCCCGTGGGGGCAACAACCATGTGACAATGGCGCTTGCGGGGTCATATAAAACATGGCTCCCCGCTTCAATCAGAGTTGAATCAACTCGATCCGCAATGTGCGCAACAATTTTACTATCAGTCTCAGCTAGTGTGAGAAGGACACAGCGTCCTTCTTTGTCCTCGGGGAGAATTTCAACGACGGTTGCTTCCGCTCCGCCACGCACGCCCGCATCCAAATCAGGCTCTAAAATTTCAATAATATTTTCCATCTTGGGCAATCTTTGGATCACCACCCTTTGTCCGTAACGAAGCGAGTTAGCATCAATTTCTGTGTTACAGTATACATGCATATACCGTCCGTCGGCATCTTTAATTTCAACAAGCGGGATTTTTTGACCGTCTACGTCGTCTATGCGAACCAACCGAATAAACGTTGCGCGCCCGCGAGGAGGCTGACTCAACTCAGCAACTATTTTCTGCAAATCTTCAATCGCGTCTACAAATTCCTGAATACGATTGTCAAAATCCACAATCGTTCCTCGCCGTTCATTTTCAAGCTTCTGCGCCTCTGCCTTAAGCTCCTCAAGTGCGTCAGATATTTGATTCTGCGTAACTCCCGAGGACATCGCGTCTACAACTCTTTCAAGATTAGCGATTCTATCCATCAATAAAGTAAAGTGCGCGCTCTGCGCGGCACGATTGGCGCTTCTATTTTCAGGCATACTATTCCTCTTTTTTCAATGTCCGAAACCTGTTTCTAGTATAAGATTGCTATATAAAAAAGCCACCAAAAAAATCATCCGGCATAATTTTTTACAACTTGTCTATCTTGACAAAAATATTTTGTATGATTATTCCGTATTATTCGCCGTTTAAAATTAAATAAGCCTGATTATTTCATTAAAATAGGCGGGGTCATAAAATGTGCGGTAATCAATGGTTATTTCTTCTCCTTTTTTTATGTCTCGGACCGCATAATCGGCATCGCCGCGCGTTTCAATCGTCGGCGTTTCGGAGTGATTCATAAACCTGACGTCGTCAAGATTAAGCCAGTACAATCCGTCTTTATTGTCTTTATACGCATATCGTTTTACTTGTTTAAAACTCTCGGCGCTTAAATTTTTCTCTCGCGCGCGCCATTCTTCTTCCGTATAGGTAATAATACTCAATGCGTCGTTATTATCTACCATTGTTCCCCGCGGAATATCTTCATCGGCAAATAAACCGATACCTTGAATATCAGATAATCCCAGTTTTGTTTTTATTAAAATCATAATAAACGTTTTCTGAAACAATCTACGACAAAGTCAGTTTTGATGTCTCTATTGTACCACACGCGCCCTGACTTTTTTGGCGGACATAAAAAATAGGAGCCGACATTTCTGTCAGCTCCTTTCTCTCGACCCCTATGGGGTCAAACTATAATCGTCCCGATTTGAAGACAGCCTTTTCCGCCATGGACCGCCCTGTCGCGGCACGCGGTGACTATTATGTCTCCAATTTGCCGGTTCACGTACTGGACGGTTACTCGCATGAACCAGTCGCGTGATGTTCTGATTTCGGGATCACCCGCGTTTGCATTCTCAAACCAAGAAAAAGTCTGCGGTTGATTAACAACTTCTTCCTGCAGAATCCAGCTCATATTTGTCGCGCAGGTGCTAACGAGCACGGAATCGAAGTCACCCTCATCAGAAAACACAATCCCCTTCATCCCGCTCGAGATTGATTCCTTGAGCACAAATTTCCTGCGGGACACCCGCTCTCTCACGGGTTCTATTTTTTCTGCCTGCTTGCCAACAAGCCAGGTTTCAGGAATGTATTTTCTTACCATCTCAAGCGACCCCTTCTTGATAAAGGAGCAGAGCAACGCTTCAAGGTGCTCGTTTCTTCCGTCATTCCGAAGCAAAGCAAGAACGCCTTTTGCTCCCAAAAAAGGTTTTGGCGGAATGATAAATTCAACCGAGCCACTTTTGTAAGCGGGGATAATCGCATCGTAGAGCTCTTTTTTGTGGTACAGAAACGGCAAGTCAAGAAACATTCCGCTTTCGAGAAATGTCCCACTCGTATCCGTTTCCGAAACTAAGATGCAGTTGATATCGTGCCTCACAAGTTCTTGCCTTACGATTTCAAATTCCGGCACATAGAACCGTTCCTGGTCGGCATAGAGCAATTTGATTCCATCGTGGCCCCGCCGCCTTATTTCTTCAGCAAGCGCCTTCACCGTACCCTGAAATGACCTCGCTTCAGGATACAATGCTTTACGAAATCGCATACCAAGAGTCGAATATCCCAGTCCGTGTTTGTTGTGACCGTCAATCTCGGCAATTTTGAAGTTGCCACACCGGTCAACCATTAAATCCACCTTTAGCAATTTTGGAATATGCTGTATATTCATCCCTTGAAGCTCTTGATACACATGCGGCACCCCTGTTGAGAATACCCTGCGCGCGAAAAGCCACGCCCCTCCGTAGTTTAGATTTTGATCATAGGCAATAACCGCGATATGAGAAAGTCCCAGCAAACAATCGTAGAGCGCAAACCCCAGCGCGCGAAGCTCTTGGTATTGGGCTTCGGTGATTTGGTATACGCTCGGTGAAAGCAGAAATGCATGCGATTCTTTCCTTGCGCCATTCCAAATACCCGATTCAGAGATAACCGCAGTCAGTTTGCCGTGCATTTGCAACCCTCCTTCCGGTTGTAAAAGAACTGTTCCCTGTAGCACCGAACCATTCGGGGCTACTGGATGAGTTCCTTGATTAAATCGAGAAGCACATACAACAACCCCAACTGATTTTGTTGCGGTGATACCAATGCCAATAACCGGTCTTTTTAATTTTATTTTTCATACTGTACAATTATGTTTTCCAGATCGTTAATGTCCGTAATTTCTAATTTCGCAACTTCATTTTTATCGCGTGGAACTTCTGTGGCAAATTTTCCTTTCTTTAACCGTATGGTGAAAAATCCAAGTTGATTCCCGATTTTAATTTCATCTCTAATGCTGTCTCCAATTACGACCACCTTCTTAGTATCCCCCGCGATTTCCTTAAATATCTTTACCGATTTTTCATCAACAAATATGATTTTTTGAAAATAATTTTTTATATTAAGTTCTTCCACTCTCTTTTTTCTGGCAGGCTCATTCCGACTGATTAAAAATAATTCGTGTTTTAGCGATAATCTTTTAAGCACGTCTAAAACGCCGAGATATGTGGTATCCGTATCGGGGTCAAAAATTGTTCGATTGTAGTCAAAAATTATTTTCATAAAAACAAAACCGGCTCCGCTTTCACGGAACCAGTTTTCTTGGTGAGATATCTAATGTTAGACAACTACACAGAAACCGCCGGTCCCGAATTGGTGAACCAGTGATACGCGTATGCAAATGTTGCTAACATATTAAACATATTTTGATACTAGCAAAACTCCTTTTAGAAGTCAAGTTTTGATGCAGTATTCTTGAATTAGTCCGAGCGCATTTCACCGCCTGCGCTTGCGGCGCGCATGAGCGAGCGTATGCGAGCACCGAGTAATACCTCGGGGCTTGGTTCCACTGAGGTCACCACTCGAAGTGCCCCGAGGAACATTTATTTCTGTTCCTTAATTTGTTTTGGATTATAAAAAATAAAATCCAAACCACCCGCTATTTCTATTACGTCTTTCAAGGTATCATACAATACTCTATTTTTAGGATCTTGATTCGCATCGTACCATTGCTCATACATACCAATTCGTTTACCGCCCTCATATCGTTTGATGTTAGCAAACCTTTCCATGTGGTGTGTTGTTAATCTAATCCATAAACCAACCGGCAAATCACTTGAGCGCGCGTGCCCGGTAAGCTCGTTGATTTCAGTTTGTACTTCCCAAGAATTCAAAATTATAGTTTTAAATTGTTTACTTAAACCTGCCACTTCAGTTTCAGCCGCTTCAAGTTGTTGTTCTAGAGCAGAAGCATCTGAATTAGCTCTGTTATATTCCTCAAATTCTTGTGTTCTTGAAAGGATAAAATCTACAGCAGCTTTTTCTTTTCCCTTGAATATACCTAACTCTTTCCTTTCTTCGGAAAGTCGCTGTTGTATTTCCCGTGGTGTCAGGGCTTGTCTCAAAACTTCGTTAAGAGTATATCCAAATTGTGATTTCTCGCCAAGCATATTCTTTGCACGCGCAAATAAATCGTTGATTTTCTCCCGTGCGGCAGAAACTTCTTTTCTCTGTTTTTCTTTTTGTTGCCACAAAGAATTTTTTCTTTCCGCCAAATTTTTAATAGACTGCGCTAACTGGTCAATTTGCGGGTTAAGCTGTTCATGTGCCTGTTTAAGCTCTTTTTCCACAGTTCTCTCAACATCCTCTTGTTTGGCGTCATCATACAACTTTGTTAAAACTTCCGGCCTACTTTCTATCACACCAATTTTTTTAACAATCTCCAGTCGCTGTCTTTCAAGCGAGACAACGAGGGTTTTAATTTCCTCAAGTTTGTCAACATCAGCAGGGTCTTTAAGTTCGTCCAATTCTTGCATTGAGGTAAAGTACTCAAGGGCTTCTTGCGCTGTTGCGAGCAATTCTTCATTTCTTGTTGCCTCTGCGATTAGAATTCCCCTGTCGGTTAATTTTTGTTTAACATCTTTTTCCCACTGTACTTTTGCGGCTTCAACTTTCGCCTTCAAATCATCCACCTTTTTTTTAATATCTCCAACAGAAAGAGCTTGTCCTGATTCAACAAGGTTTTCTGCTCCGTCGTATGTTTCTGCTTCCTCTGGTGAATGTCGTTCTGGCGACTTTGGCATAGGTTTTAAGTTAAATAGTTATTAAATTTTCGACTTTATGATTAAAAAATTTTCTTTTCTTCTTTTACAAAATATGGTTCCCACCTTCGCTAAAGCTTCGGG